>JBPPMI010000089.1:0-6586 GCA_051305975.1 Solirubrobacterales bacterium | reverse complement strand
CTCGGTCACGTCGCCGCTGCCGGAGTCGTCGGTGTGGAAGCGGGCGTTGCTGACGATGTTCGTCTTGACACCACCCGGGTGGATCGCGGCAATCCGGATGCCCGTGCCGCGCATCTCGTGGCGCAGCGATTCGGTGAAGCCGCGGACCGCGTGCTTGGATGCGCAGTAGGCACTCTGGTACGGGAAGCCGATCAGTCCGAACAGGCTGGACACGTTGGCGAGTGTCCCGGAACCCTGCTTCAGGAGGAGGGGAAGGAACGCGTGGCTGCCGTTGACGACACCGCCGAAGTTGACCTCCATCACCCATTCGTCGTCTTCGGGCGCCGAATCGGCGAAGGCCTGCGAGGTGGTCACCCCGGCGTTGTTGATGGCGAAGCCGATCGGTGCAGTGGCCCATTCGTCCACCTCTGCGGCGAACCCCATCATCGCGCTGCGGTCCCTCACGTCGACTTCGCCGGCCAGCACCGGGCCCGCGATCATCGCCTCGGTTTCGGCCAGGCCATCCGAGTCGAAGTCCGCGATAGCGACCGGGCTCCCGCGCTCGGACATCCGGATCGCGAGGGCCCGTCCGATACCGGACCCTGCACCGGTGACGATCGCGACCTTGCCGTTCATCGGGTGGCGTACCCGGGCCATCAGGCGAGCACCTTCCCGGTTTCGGCCACCGGCTGCCCGAAGGTGTGCTGGCCGGGCTCGAATCTCGCCAGGCGGCGGCGGAAACTCGTCGCGAAGGTTGGCCAGAGGGTCGAGTTCCTTCCGGTTTCATCGAGGTACCAGCTGTCGCAGCCACCGGAAGTCCAGACGGTGTTCCGGCTCAGCCGGTCGATCTCGTCCCGCCAGGCATCCATCGCCTCCCGGGTCGGCTCGACGGTCGCCCCTCGCCCGCGGAGGGTCCTGAGGGCCTGGGTCATGTAACCGACCTGGGCCTCGATCATGATCGTGACCGAGGTGTGGCCGAGGCCGGTGCCCGGGCCCATGAGCATGAACAGGTTGGGGAAGTTCCTGACCATCGTCCCGTTGTGGGCATTCGGGCTGCCCTCCCATCCTTCGTGGAGTGACCGGCCGTCACGGCCGCGGATGCGGTGGCCGATCGGCATGTCGGTGACCTTGAAGCCGGTTCCGAAGACGATCACGTCAGCCGGGCGCTCGGTGCCGTCCGCCGTGACAACGCCACCGGGCCGGACCTCGGACACGCCCGAAGTGACGACGTCCACGTTGTCCTTCGACAGTGCCGGGTAGTAGTTATTCGAGATAAGTATCCGTTTGCAGCCGATGCTGTATTCGGGAGTGAGGGCATCGCGTAGCGCCGGGTCCTTCACCTGGTGGTGGAGGTGGCGGCGGGCGACGCTCTCGGTGCGACGAGCGAGCCGAGGCCGGAGCATCGGCAGGACGAACAGTTCACGGCCCCAGTAGATCGCGGTGCGGACGAGCTTCTGCGCGGAAGGAACCGCCTTGTAGAACCGGCGTTCGAGGACCGGGACCGGCCGGTCCCGCCGCGGCATGATCCACGGCGGGGTGCGCTGGAAAAGATCGAGCTGTGCGACCTCCGGCTGGATCTCGGGAACGAACTGGATCGCGGAGGCGCCGGTGCCGACGACCGCCACCCGCTTGCCGGCCAAGTCGACACCATGGTCCCACCGGGCCGAATGGAAGGTGGGGCCTTCGAACGAACCGAGTCCCGGGAGGGCCGGCACCTCAGGGTCGCTGAGGCCACCGACAGCACTGACCAAGACGTCGGCCGTGTAGCTCCCCCGGCTGGTTTCGAGCCGCCAGAGTCCGGCGTCTTCGTCCCAGGCCGCTTCGTCGAGGTCGTGGTGGAAACGGACTCTCGGAGTGACTCCGTACTGGTCCGACACCTGTTTCAGGTAGGCCTGGATCTCGGGCTGGGGTGAGAACGCGCGGCTCCAGCGCGGGTTGGGCGCGAACGAGAACGAGTAGAGGTGCGACGGCACGTCGCAGGCGCAACCCGGATACAAGTTTTCGCGCCAGGTGCCGCCGACATCGCCGGAGCGTTCGTAGAGGACAAAATCGTCCTCGCCCTCTTCCATCAGCTTGACGGCGGCGGCGATGCCCGAAAAGCCGGTGCCGACGATGGCGATCCGGTTGTGAGTGGAAGCTGTTTCCTTCAAGGTCCTGCCTCATCATGGCAGGGCTGGTCTCCGCGGCACCCGAGTCGGCCTGAGACGCCGGGCCGGGCCACCCCTTCCCGGGCAGTACGCTTGAACCCTTGTCCGAACTCTCCTTCGACGAAGCGCTCGGTGCCATCCTCGCCATGGTCGGTCAGTCGGTCGATGTCCACGTGCTCGACGCCGGTGACAATCCGCAACTGGTCGCAACCTTCGGCGGGAAGCTGGAAGCCGGGTACTCGCTGACCGGCGGTGAGCCGACACCGGGCGAAGCGATCTTCGTGCGCCTGGTCTCAGGCAAGGACGACGTCGCTTCGATCAACCTGAATCGCGAGCTCTACCGGGGCGCGATGATCCATCCCGACGGCGGGATCACCCTGCATTCGGGCAGCGTGGACCTGATGATCTCGCGGCGTGACCAGTGAGGTAGGGTCCGACCTGTGAACAATGCCCCGCTCCTGAACCTTCCGAAAGCCCTCCGATGAAGAAGCAGGTCGCGCTCGGTATCGCCGGCGCATCGGCCACTCTCGTCGCCGGCTGGCGGATGGTACGTCAGATGTCCGACCGGGGCGAAGCGGCGATGGACCCGGTCTCGGTCGCTCCCGGTATGCCCGCCGAGCCGGCCAGGAAGGCAGAAGCCGAAACCAGGTCCGGTGTCGCCCCTGGACCCGCGGCACCATCGAAGAGCGCCTCCAAGGCCGAGCTCTACGAGATTGCCCAGGACCTGGGCATCGAAGGCCGCTCGAAGATGAGCAAGGACGAACTGATCAGGGCGATCGAAGCCGCTGGCTGACCACGGGTCCGGACGACACCGGACTCGGGAGCTTGGGCGCGACTTTCGACTCTCGAGTCCTCGGTCCGTGTAGTAACCGGCCAATCGCCGTGTATCGCACGACGAGGGAATAGGTGACGAAGGAGACGCTGATCGAGACCGTGGTCGCGATGACGAGGCGCAACAACGGGGGGACGCCCGAGTCGGCAAGCCCGAGCTGGACAGCTACAAGGATCGGGATGTGGATCAGGTAGATCCAGTACGAGGCGTCGGCCAGGTAACGGACCCACGGTCTCGCCTCCGAAAGGAACTTCGCGAAGAAGCCCCAGACGGCAAAGATCGTCGACCAGACGGCGATCCCGCTGACCACCAGGATCGTCAGCTTGACCGGCATCTGCTCCGGCACCAGCACTTCACGGGAGAAGAGTGCGTACGCGAGCAGTGCGGCCGGCACCGCCACGGCCAGCTTCAGCCAGGGGTTGCTCTCGACCGAAGGAAGCAGATCCCTGCTTCGGAAAAGCATCCAGCCGAACAGGAAAAAGATGCCGTAGTACGCGGCGGCCGCCGGCAGTGGAACCAGCGACGAAGCGACCCGGCCCGGCGCCTCGGCGTGTCCGCCGAGCCAGAGCGGGATTGCGCAGAGGACGGCCAGGATCGGGATTAGCAGGGGCGAAGCTACGAACCACCGAAACGCCCGGTCGATCCGCGAGGTGAACCAAGGCCCCTTGCGCAGGACCAGCCAGAGCACCACGGCCGCGACGTTGAAGGCCAGGACATAACTGAGGAACCAGAGGTGATGCGGCTCCCACGCGAAGAGGTGGGCGAGGGTGTAGTCGTATGCGGCGGGGGCCGATCCCGGATTCTTCTGATGGACGAACCAGATCACGATCAGCTTCTGGACCGGAAGGATCGTGAGCATTGCGACGACGAGGGGGATTCCGATCCGCACCAGCCGCTGCCGGAGCTGCCGGGTCGGGCCCCAGAGTCCGAGGGTCATCGCCGCGAGAAAGCCCGAAACGGCGAAGAAGAGTCCCATCCGCCAGAGGTGCAGCCAGAAGACCGAGAGGTCGAGGCCCGTCATCGAAGCCCCCGAGTTCTGCAGGAAGAGGAGCCCGTGGTACGGCACCAGGAGGAGCATCACGCTGCCTCGCAGCGCGTCGATGTGGTTCAGCCGTCCGGTCTTCACTTTCGGCAAGGTAGAGACCGCCTCGTCAGAAAGCAGCAATCCTCGCCCGAATTTCACAAGTCGAACACAACCTGAGTAGCCTGCCTGAATGCCGTTGGCCGACTCCTATGACGCCTTCCTCTGCGACCTCGACGGCGTGGTCTGGCTCGGCCACGAATTCCTGCCGGGAGCGGTCGAGACGATCTCGGAGCTCATCGCCTCGGGCAAGGGTCTCTGTTTCGTCACCAACAATCCGCGGCTCGCGCCGTCCGATCAGGCGAGACTCCTGCGTGAGGGCGGCATCGCGATCGGAGACCGCCAGGTCGTCACCGCGGCCTCCACCCTGATCCGTCTGGCGGTCGAGCGCCACGGCGAAGGCGCGCCGGTCCTCGGCATCGGCACCACTTCTTTCCGGGACCAGCTCGCCGCCGGCGGCTTCGACCTGCGCCCCCCCGAGGATCCGGGCACGGTGAAGGCCGTCCTGATGTCCGGTCACCTCGGGTTTGATTACCAGGAGCTCAAACGCGCCTCTACCCTGGTGCGTGACGGCGCGGACCTGATCGCGACGAGCTCCGACCCGACCATGCCGATGCCGGACGGGCTCTGGCCGGGATCCGGCGCGATGCTCGCCGCGATCGAAACCGCCGCCGGCACTAAAGGCACGACCACCGGCAAGCCCGCGCCGGCGCTCTTCGAAGCGGCGCTCGACGTGCTGGGCCGCCCGGAACGGGTCGCGATGATCGGGGACCGTCCCGACACCGACATCGCCGGAGCCCAGGCTCTCGGCCTGGACGGAATCCTCGTCACCTCAGCAGGCGGAGCGTCGAGAGATCCGAGCACGACAAGCACCGTGCCGGATCATCAGATCGAATCTCTCTCTGCGCTTCTGAGGTAACAGACACCACAATCCAAGTCACACAGCGAAACCATTCTCAACTTCCAATGAGCGAAGTGACTTGGATTCCTTATGAACAAGGGCGGAACGGCCTTGCAAACAGGTCGTACTCTTTTCCGATCGCCGCGAACCTGATCTTTTTTGCCCGGGCGCAGAACTTGCTGTTCTTCAGCTCGTACTCGACCGAGAAGACTGCTTTGCCGGCCCGGACGAACGGGCGGTACTGGCCGCACTCTTTGTACTGGAAGCATTGTTCGACCACCGCGAAGTCGAAGTTCCTGACCAGCTTCTTCGCCTGCGGGCCGTCGTTCTTCAGCGCCACCGACATGCCCCGCTCGTGGGTCTCCTTCGCGATCCAGCGGTTGAAACGCAACTGGTCCCTGGCCGTAAGCGGGAAGCCGGTGTTGTTCTCGTACCCGTTGATGTTGTCGGGCTCGAGTCCGTCGAAGCCCTTGTCGGCACACATCTGGATGCGGGCCTCGATCGGCTTCGCGAATAGCTTGTACCGGCGGATGTCGAGCCACCGTTCGTTCGGGTAGCCCTCGTACTTCCTGCCGATCACCGACTTCGGGAACTGCGCCTTGTCGGCCCGGTAGTTCTCCCAACTGCCGACGTCGACGTAGCAGATGGTTTTCTTCCCATGGTTGCGCAGCTTCGTGACCGTCTTCTTCGGGGTGTCGAAACCGTCGAGTTCGAAGACCTCGGCATCGATCGAAGTGTCGATCCTGCCCTGGAGCTGGAACTGCCACGCCTTCGTGGTCGGTTTCGGCTTCCAGATCGCGGCATCGGCTGTCCCGCTGCCACCACAGCCGACCACGAGGAGAAGGGCGGTGAGCAGCATCACGGAGACCAGGAGCTGCGGCAATATCCGGTTCGAAGGCATCCCCCTCAACCTAGGCGGGGAACCTGACCGCAACCTAAAGACCACGACGAAACGGCGGGTCAGCCGAGTTCCGAGAAACCGGGTGGCGCCTTGGAGGTGGCCGCGGCGGCGAGACGCTTCTTGTGGGTCCGGATCTCGGAGAGCATACGTTCGAGACGCGGTTCTGCCGAGGTGTCGATGTGTTTCATCGCGCCGGCCACGGCCGGGTGAACGGCTTTGATCGAATCATGCATTGCGTGGGCGACAGCACGGTAGGTGGGGTGCCCTTCCCGGCCCGAGCGCAACTCGATCAGCTGCATCGCCTCGCGCGCATTGAGGTCCAGGATGTAACGGATCCGGTAGCCGAGACAGAGCGCGTATGGCGCCAGTTCGGGATGGCCGTCGGCGCGGAGCCGTTCGTATTCGGTACGGGAGATTTCGAGCGCACGTTCGTATTCGTCGCCCACTCCTGCTTCGCGCACTTCTCCCGGTACCCCGGCACCGAGGTCCGGGGTGAGGGTCTGCCACTGGCAGGTCAGCATGCGGTGGCGCTGCAGGTCGCGGAAGGCACCGTAGTCGGAGACGATCTCGAAGCGGTACCCCACCGACTCGAAGCCCCGGCCGGGACGGTGGCGGCGGTTCTTCCGCTCGCCGACCATGGCGGCCATCAGTTCGGCCCGTTGCTCGGTGGACATGTTCTCCAGCCGGGCACGGATCTCGGTCTCGGAGACATCGGCCCCTTCGTAGAGGCAGCCCGCCAGAAGGT
>JBPPMI010000088.1:0-2483 GCA_051305975.1 Solirubrobacterales bacterium | reverse complement strand
CCCGTTCCCAGGCCCGGCTGGTGGCCGCTACCTTCCCGTTCACCGTGACGGCGATTGCGCCCGGGTCCGAAGTCACACCCGGCAGGTTCGCCTGCACGTAGACCGGGACGAAGAGGCCCTTGGGATCGGCCTCGATCTCGGGTCCGCCGGTCAGGTATTCAGCTTCGAGGGATTGCCACTCACCGTTCCCCTTGACGGACTCGCCGAGGAGTTCCGGCCGCCCACCCGGGGCGTAGAGCGAACCTGAGCCGAACGCCCGTGCTTTCATCAACACCGCCTCTCGTTTCAGGGCTTCGATCTCCTTCACGCCGAGGGTCAGGTCGACTTCGTCCGTCGAAGTGACCTCGAGTTCCTCCGGATCGGGATGGGTTCCCGGGGCATCGAGAAGGCTGTGACCCGTTGCCCGGGGCGAGGGTTCCAGCCCGAGAACGTCCAGCACGGTCGGCGTGATGTCCTTGCTGGAGACGAGCCGGCGGTCGACTTCTCCCTTGGTCTGGCCGGGGTACTTGATGAAGAGCGGCACCGGCAGCATCCACCCGGCGTTGGCTTCGCGGATAGTGCGGCGCGAACTACCGACCTTGAACGACGCCCCGTGGTCGGCGGTGACCACGAACAGGCTCTCGTCCCAGGTCCCGAGCTCATTCATCTTCCGGATGGTCTCCCCGATCAGCTTCATCGTGAAGGCGGTCTGGGTCAGGTTCTGCTGCATGTGCTTGGCGGACTCGGCCTCGCTCTCGGGATCTTCGAGCGCCTTCTGGGTACCGGTGTCGCCGAAGACGAGGCTGGCGTATCCCTGGCCGCTCTCTGTGTACTGGAACGGGGCGTGGGGGAGGATCAGGTGGAGGAAGTCGAACGACTTATTCGAGTCGTCGAGGCCGGCGGTGAAGTTCCGGGCGTAGTCGGCGCGGGCGAATCCGAAGACCGACGGTGGGGCCGGGTGGCGGTCGGTGAACTTCTTCACGACCTTCTCGACGGTCTCGCCGGGACTGATGCGGTCCGGCCGCGAGCCGTCGACCTCGCTCTTCGGGGTGAAGCCGCTCCGGAGCAGAGCCGCCAGCCGGTCGAGCCTGCCGGAGACCCTGGGGCAGAGGTCGGTGATTTCTTCCTGCGCGCGGACCCGGTAGCCGGCCGCTTCAGTGATGGTGCAGAGGTTGTCCGGGTAGCCCGGAAGTCCAGGCGGCGGCCGCTCGTCACCCTTGGCGGCGTCCTCTCCGGTCATGATCGATGGCAGCGCGGAAAGGGTCTGGTCGCCGACCGCCAGCGTCCGCGGGTACCACGTGGTCTGGCGTGCGAGGGGCTTCAGCCCGGGGAGCAGTTCCTCGTCGAGGTTGCCTTTGCTGTCAAGAAGCAACGGCAGTGGCAGTTCGTCGAGGACGATCATCACGACCGGGGTCTCCGAGGTCGTCGACTGGGCAGCCAGAGCCTTCTCTCCCGGCAGCACTTCGTCGCGGACCGGGTAGGAACTGAGGAACAGGAGCAGCACGACCGGAGTGGCGATCCCGAGCAGGAATGAGAATGTCCGGAGAAACTCGAGCTTCAGGTAGAAGACGGTGAAGGCCACCGCGGCCGCGATGAGCGCCAGCATTGCGAGGGCGGGATGCTCCTGGAGGATCTGCCAGAGGACGAGCCCGATCAGCAGGCCGAGGATCCCGGCGTGGAAGACCCGGGCCGCACGGTTGGAAGCCAGCCGGGAGACGAGCAGCTCGATCCCGAAAATCAACGTCGGCGCCACGAAGGTGACGAGCACGGTGAAGACCAGCAGGTCCAGGCCGCGGGCCTCGATCACCGTCAGCGTTTCCGGCCCGGCATCGAGGTGCTGGAAGACCGGCCAGGCGACGGCCAGCGACCAGAAGCCGGTCAGCTCGAACCAGGCGCGCAGTGACTCGCGGAGGCTCAGGCTCCTTCGTGCGCGTGATACTGAACCGTCAGGCGACGGCTGCAATACGGGCGACTCCTTCGTCGATGAACTCGGGCGGGACCGAAGCGAAGGAGAACCTCAGGCTCGTGCTGCCGCCTTCGAGCATGAATTCGGTGCCCGGGATGAACGGCGCCCCGGCCTCCTTGGCTTCCGCGGCGAGGTCGACGGTGTCGAAGCCTTCGCCGAGGTCGGCCCAGAGGAAGTAGCCGCCGCCGGGGACCACGAACTCGGCCGACGGCAGATGCTTGCCGAGAGCGTCGATCAGCGCGTCGCGACGCTCCTGGAGGGCAACCTTCACGACTTCGATGTTCCGGTCGAGCGCACCCGACTCGCAGAGTTCCAGCACCAGCGAGCCGGAGAGCATGTTCGGCGAGATGTAGGTCTCGTTGGCGATCTTGGCCAGTTCCTTGATCGATCCGGCCGGGCCCGCGAGGTATCCGGTCCGGACTCCGGGGCTTACCGTCTTCGAGAACGACGAGGCGTGGACGACCTTGTCGGCCGTGTCCATCGAGAGCATGGTCGGTGGCGGCGGATCGCCAAATGGCAGCTCGCGGTAGGGGTCATC
>JBPPMI010000087.1:0-7639 GCA_051305975.1 Solirubrobacterales bacterium | reverse complement strand
TATGACCCGATAATCCCCGGAAAGTTGCAGTCAGGAAAGGGGGGTGAATCCGATTCGTCAGTTCCGTCGGTTCCAGAGGATCGAGACCGGGATCATCGCGGCGAGCAGCAGGATGACGAAACCGAATGTCTGGCCGACCGCGTCGGTCGTGGTGAAACCTTCGAGGTGCGAGATGTGGAAGGCGGTGTGGAGGAGCTGGGCGATCAGCCAGGCGATGCAGAGCGGCAGGATCAGCTGGCGCGACGGCTTGACCAGGGCCCAGCAGAAGAGGAAGCCGAAACCCACGTAGAGCCCGCCGACGTCGGTGATCAGGTGCTCGTTGTACGGCGGCAGCAGGTTGACCCACGAGGTGAAGAACGGGTAGTCCTCGTAGAAGGTGGCCGGAGCGAACGCCGCGGGCAGCCCGACGCTCAGCGCGGCCAGCGCGAGCACGGCGAGACAACCCTTGATGAGGCTGGAACTGTCCATCCGGCTCAGTTGCCGAACGAGACGATCTGGTTCTCCAGTGGCAGCTGGTTCCTGTGCGGGCCGATCAGCCGGCGCTGAATCGCCGCTTCGCTTCCGGTCTGCAGTTCAGGCACATTGGTGGCGAAGCCCTGGCCTCGGAACTTCCGGAAGACGAACGGCAGGCCGTTCGACTGGAGGGGCGAAGCCGAGTCCATCACGTGGAAGTGGAGATGGGCACCGTCGGTGTTGCCGGTGTTGCCGAGGCGGCCGATGATCCGGCCCGACTTGATGCGCTGACCCTTCTTCACCTTGATACTGCCTGGCTGCAGGTGGGCGTAGAAGGCGAAGCGTCCATTACCGATGTTCACCACGACGTGGTTACCGCCGGCCGTCTGGATTGTGGCTCCGGCCGGCAGGCTGCCGGGGGTCTGCTCGGGTAGTCCGTCGCGGACCCGCACGACCTTGCCCTTGGCGGCCGAGTAGACCGGGTCGCCGAAGTAGCCGTAGCTCGAGTTCTCGTTGAGCGGTCCGCTGAACAGCCGGTTCTCGTCGTTCAGCTGGACGTAGTCGATGGCGAAGCGCTCGGGGGCGTGGATGGTGCCATCGATCGCGAGCGTGGCGCCGCGGTGGGCGTTCAGCCCGCAGCAGCCGTTGGCACCGACCCACCTGCCGCCCCGGAGCGGCGGATCGAGCTTCACGGCCTTCCGCTGGTTCACCCGGGACCTGACTCCCGAGAAGCGCTGCTTGACGACGCCGGCCACCGGATCGGTCCAGCGGAGGACGAAGCCGTGGCTGATCCGCTTCGGGGTCTTCCGGCCACGGTTGTAGACCGCGTCCATGATGATCATCGAGTTCGAGCCGGCCGGGACGGTGGCGCCGGTTCCGACCACGGCGTTGTTCATGCGTACCGCGACGTCTTCTTCGGTCATCGCCTTGCCGAGCAGATTCTTGCCGCCGCGCACACCGATCTTCCGGATGGTCACGTCGAGCGGCGACTGGTTCACGACCTGGAGTTCGTAGGCAAGGTGCATGCGGTCGTCGGCCCCGCGGACGGCACTGGGCGGAGCGAGCACGCGGAAGCCGAGAGGGGAGAGGACCGCTTTCGAGTCGGGACGCGCGTCGGCCGCCATCGGCATGACCACGAAGGTCACGAGCGCGAGGATCGCCAGCGACAAGGCCGATGTGGCGGCTTGAATTCCCGACCTGCTTGCCTTGCCCAATTGATCCCCGTCCGTTTCTGACTCGATTTTGGCTGGTGCCACCACGATCGATGGTTGGCCGCGTGCGAAGAATTATGCACCGAACCCGCTCGAATGCGCAACTATGTCACTACTGACGGTTTGTCAATAGTGGGAAACGACCTCTGAGGAGAGCGAGACAAATGAAGAGCTTGAGGATTTCGGGACGCATCGCCATGGCCGCCGCAGTCGTGCTCACGGCGCTTTCCGTCCTGCCCGCCACCGGCAGCGCGAAGACACCGCCGTCCGGCAAGCAGCTCGGCGGGCTCTACAACACGCGCTATTGCGAGATCTTCACCGTCAACGCCAACCCGGCGGGCGGCTTCCTGATCGACATCTTCAACACGGTCGGATTGAACCGCTGCCCGGCCGATAAGTGGGACGCCGTCGACTTCGGTGAGGTGGCCGGGAGCCAGGACGCGATCCTCGCCGTCCCGAACGGCCCGCGCCGCTGGGTGATCGACAGGATCACCGGGGCGAAGGCGGGCGAGCCGCTGTTCCTCAGCGGGCTCGAGGTCCGCCCGGTCGCGACCCTCGAGACCGACAGCCTCGCGCCGGCGCCGTTCACCGAGATCAAGGTCAACCGCACGACCACCTGGAACTACCGGAAGGGCCGTTACCTCCGTCAGGTGATCTCCCCGGACGGCAAGCGGTACGCGATGCAGGCCTACACCCGGAACATCGATCCCGAACTGAAGGAATCGAAACTGAACCGGATCGGTTCGAACGAAGCGATGGCTTTGCCCGAAGGCTGGCGGTACAAGGTCCGCAAGCTGAAGCGAACCCTCACCCTGACGTCGGCCGGCTCGACCCGGATCGTCCGTGACGGGCTCGGCGGCGTCTACCAGAAGTTCAGGTGGCCGAAGTCTCGGCCTTCGTGATCGCACCGGCGATCGACCCCGGGTCCTCGATCTGGGGGTAGTGGCCGAGGGTCGGGAACCTTTCGAGCGGTGCGTCCGGTCGCAATTCGAGCACGCTGTCGAGGACCGCGGTGGTCGCGACCGGATCGAGTTCGGCCCAGGCCAGGTTGAGGTGGCCGTCCCAGTCGCGGATCGCGCCGTGCCAGCGGTCGGTCAGGCGGGCCCGTTCCTCGAGGTAGTGGATCAGCTGGTGGCCCATGCTGCGACCGCCGTTGTGACAGATCAGGGCCCACTGGTCGACGGCTTCTTCGTCGCTCAGCGGATGGCCGGGGGAGAAGACCGCTCCGAACTCGCGCCGGAACACCCGGTAGCTCGAGAGTCGCGCGGCGATCGGCCCGAAGCGGCTGCGGAGGAGCTTCTGGCTGCGGGTGAGGGACGCCTTCTCGAGGATCATGCTGCCGTTGAAGAGCAGCGCGTCGGTCAGGTTGAAACCGAGGCGTCCGCGGATGTCGCGGGCGAACAGCTCGGTGGTCACCGAAGTGCCCATGTCGTGGCCGACCAGGAGCACGGCCTCCTCGGCGAAGTGTCGCCGGACCAGTTCCTCGGTCAGGTCGGCCTGCCACATGAGCGAGTAGACGTGGTCCTTCGGTTTGTCCGAGAGGCCGAAGCCGAGGAAGTCGAAGGCGAGGATCGGCCGACCCGGCAGAAGGTCGATCAGCGGCTGCCAGTCGAAAGAGGACGACGGGAAGCCGTGGAGCAACAGGAGGGGGGTGCCTTCGCCTTCCTGTTCGAAGACGTGGATCTGCCGGCCGCGGAACCTCTCGGTCCGGCCCCTTGAACGCCAGTCGGCGACCCGGATCGTTAGTTCGTTCGACACCCCGTCAGCCTACTTCGGTGGAACTCAACCGCCGGGCCCGCGACCGATCATCTTCGACTTCCGGATGCCTTCGCCGCCGGGCTCGAGGCTGTAGAGGTCACCGTCGTTGGCCAGCCAGAGCGGTCCCTTGAACCGGTCGCTGGCGTCGTCGAGGAAGACGTCCTCGAGTCCCTTGAGCGGCAGCGGCGGGACGATGTGGGTGATGGCGAGCGCACCGACGCCGGCTTCGCGGGCCGCGTCCGCAGCCTGGGGCGCGGTGGCGTGGTAGTCCTCGACGTCGGTCAGGATCTGTTTGCGGGCGGAAAGCCCGGCCTCGCCGGCGGCATCTTCGACCAGCTTCAGCAGCTCGATCGAGAGCGCGTCGTGGAGCAGGAGGTCGGCGCCTTTGGAGGCCCGGATCAGGTTCTCGCAGTAGGTGGTATCGCCGCTGACCACGGCGCTCCGGCCCTTGTAGTCGAAGCGGTAGCCGACGCACGGCTCGACCGGAGGATGTTCGACGGTGAAGGCGGTGACCTTCAGGCCGTCCTCGTCGAGCACGACCATCGAATCCTCGGCATCGGGGATCGAGTACTCCTGCGGCACCATCCGGCCGCTTCCGGGATTGATGATGTCGGCGCCGTGGTGACCGACCCGGTAGCTGTCGTCGAGCGTGTAGGCCTGGTTGAAGCCGCCGACCACCTGCTCGACTCCCGGAGGGCCGATCACCCGCATCGGGGGAAGGGAGGCGTCGGAAACCCAGCGCAGGAGGTTGACGCTGCCGAGCCCCCCGATGTGGTCCGAGTGGTAATGGGTCATCAGCACGCCGGCGATCCGCTCGGGGGCAATCTGCATCCGGTTCATGGTCAGGGAGGCCCCTTCGCCGGCATCGACGATCCAGACCTTGCCGCCGGCGATCACCGCGACGCAGGGATTGCCGCGTTTGGGGTCCGGCAGGGGCGAGCCGGAACCGACGACGGCGATGTGGAGGCCGTCCCCCATATCGGCGACGGGGTCGGCGGACATCAGCTGCGGAAGCTTCCGCTTGATGATCGCCAGGGCAATGCGGGAACGCAGCGAGTGGGCCATGCCAGAACCTTACTGTGAAAGTGCCAATAAGTCGCCCACATCCCCGAGATGCGAGTTACCTGCGGTATCGGCTGGTAGCTCGCGGCTCAATACCGCATGGGCCGCTGACCCCGCGGTTACACTCGGATTACCAGTCAACTCAGGAGGACTCTTGCCATCACCCATCGACAAAGCCATTGATCAGCTCGAAAAATCTGTCGAACGGATTCGGAAGTTTTCGATCAATGAATCGAAGTCAGTGCAGAAAGCAGTCAAGTCCGACTACACCGCGACCAGGAAACGTCTGCTGAAGGAAGCCAAGGACGCCGAGAAATCGATCCGCGATGCCATCGCCAGCCTCGAGAAGGCAATCGGGGACAACCCGGTGACGAAGCGCGCCACCCGCTCGACGAAGAAGGCCGCGCCGAAGCGGAAGCCGGCAACCAAGCGGAAGACCGCCGCGAAGCCCAAGGCAAAGGCCGCCGCGAAGAAGACCACCTCACGCGCGAAGGCCGCCGCCAAGAAGCCGGCCGCCAAGGCGAAGAAGGCCGCGACCAGGACCAAGGCTGCAGCGAAGTCGACCCGGAAGCCTGCCGCGAAGAAGAGGCCGGCCGCCAGGAAGAAGCCGGCCGCGAAGAAGAAGTAGGGCGGACTGCCCGGGGCCGCGAGGTCCATGCCCGGGGCCGTCAGGTCTCGGGCGCTTGCTCGGCCCTGTCTGAGAGTTTCTGGTCAACCCGCTTCAACTTTGGCTTCAACTTACGGGAACGCTCCAATAGTAAGCGGAGGGGGAGGGATTCGAACCCTCGATACGCCTTGCGACGCATGCTGGTTTTCAAGACCAGTGCATTCAACCGCTCTGCCACCCCTCCGGGGGTCGCTCGCCCCGGAACGTAACCCGAAGCGCTCCAAGTCTGACACGGCGAACGCTGCCGGGTGCCGTCGTGGTGACAGGATGGCGTTGTGCGTCGTTTGCTCTTTCTTGCCTGTGCGGTCGTCTTCCTTGACGTGATGTTCTTCGCTGTCCTGACGCCGCTCCTTCCTTCCTACCAGGACGACCTGGCGATCGGCGACGGTGCGGCCGGCGTGCTCTCCGCGAGCTACGCCGCCGGCACCCTCGTGATGGCCCTGCCCGGCGGCTGGCTCGCGGCCAGGTTCGGCCCCCGCCGGACCCTGCTGTGCGGTCTGGCCGGCATCGGCATCTTCAGCCCGCTGTTCGGCTTCGCCGACCACTTCGTCCTTCTCGATGCCTCCCGTTTCCTCCAGGGCGGATCCGGAGCGCTGATGTGGGCGGGCGCGATCAGCTGGGTCGTCTCGGCGGCGCCGCGGGGGCAGCGCGGCCAGGTGCTCGGCACCGTGATCAGTGCCGCGGTGGTCGGCGAACTGCTGGGTGCCCCGCTCGGCGCGATCGCCCACGAGGTCGGGACCGAGGTCGTCTTCAGCTCGGTGACCATGTTCGCGATCGGCCTCGGCATCCTCGCCCTCACGATTCCCCAGGCGGCCGAAGTCGACGGCCAGCCGGTCCGGGAGGCAGTCGCCGCCTTCCGGGGCTCGAACATGCTCCGCGGCATGATCATGCTCGGTGGTCCTTCGGTCGCCTTTGGTTTGATGGTCGTCGTGGCTCCTCTTCGCATGGATGACCTCGGTGCATCGCCCTTCCTGATCGCCGCCGCCTTCGCCGTCGGCTCGATCAGCGAAGCGATACTCGGGCCGCTCATCGGTGGCTACAGTGACCGGGTGGGCCGGACGGCTCCGTTCATGGCCGGCGTCGCCGTCATCGGTTCCGGCGTGGTCGCCCTCGGCGCCTTCGACCTGCTCTGGGTTCAGGCCGCGGCCGTCGTGGCAGTCGCGTTCGGGGCTGGCCTTTCGTTCACTCCGGCCAGCACGCTGATCACCGACGCCGCGACTTCGGCCGGCATCAACCAGGGGTACGCCTCGGGCACGTCGAACGTCGCCTGGGGCGGCGGGCAGATGATCGGCTCGGCCGGGGCCGGCCTGCTGGCCGGGCTCTCGGGGTACCTGCTGCCGTCGCTCCTGGTAGCGCTGCTGCTGGCCGGCGTGGTCGCGGTCGCCCGCCGGACGATCCAGACCCTCCCGTCCGAATCGCTGGCACCCCCGCCGGAGGAGTTCCGTTGAAGCCGAGGCGCCCGGCCGGCAACACGTGGTCGAACTGGGCGGGCGCACAGACCTGCCACCCGGACCTGATCCTCCGGCCCGCCGGTCTCGGCGAGCTGACCGAGATCGTCGGTACCGCCGCGGCCCGCAGTGGCCAGGTCACGGTCGCGGGCTCCGGCCATTCGTTCAGTGCCGCGGCCCTCACTGACGATGTGATGATCGACGCCGGCAACTTCAGTGGCGTCATCGAGGCCGACCGGTCCTCCGGTCTCGTCAAGGTCGGTGGTGGCACCGTCCTCTCCGAGCTCAACCGGGAGCTCGACCGGCTCGGCCTCGCCATGCCGAACCTCGGCGACATCGACACCCAGACCATCAGCGGCGCGATCTCCACCGGCACCCACGGCACCGGGGCGGACCTGCCGAACATCTCCGCCCAGGTGGTCGCGATCGACCTGGTCACCGCGGACGGGCAGCTCCAGCGGCTGACCGCCGAAGACACGCCGAAGAAGCTGCGGGCGGCGCGGGTCGCGATCGGCTCGCTCGGTGTGACCACCGCGGTCACGTTGAAGACGGTCCCGGCCTTCAACCTCCACCGGATCGACAGCCCGATGCCCCTCGACGACGTGCTCGCCGACTTCGACCGACTCTGCGCCGAGAACACCCACTTCGAGTTTTTTCTCTTCCCCTACACCCGGAAGGCGCTGACCATCCGGCGCAACCGGACGACCCGGCCTCCCGCGCCTCGCGGCAAGGTCGAGAGTTATATGAGCGACGTCTTCTTCGAGAACGGGATCGGTGACGTGGTCCTCCGCTGGAGCGGCCGGGTCCCGGCTTCGATCCCGAAGATCGCCCGATTCTCGGGCATCGCGATGAACCAGGCCGAACGGGTCGACCTGTCCCACCGGGTGTTCGCGAACTACCGGACTATTCGCTTCAACGAGATGGAGTACGCCCTGCCGCGTGAGGCCGGCCCGGAGGCGCTCGGCCGGGTCCTCGACCTGATCGAGTCGGAGCGATTCCCGATTGGCATGCCGATCGAATGCCGCGTGGTCGCCCCCGAC
>JBPPMI010000086.1:0-2454 GCA_051305975.1 Solirubrobacterales bacterium | reverse complement strand
CATCGAAGCCCTTCTCGGCCGCTCGCTGTTGCCAGCTGGCGCGCAGCGCCTCCTTGTCTTCCACGTCGAGCTTGGGATCGCGGGTGTTCACCACGACGCGGTCCTGCCCTTGCGGCGTGCTGACGCCGATCTCCTTCGCCTTGGCGAGGACCTCCTGCCGGCGCTGGCTGAACTCGTCGATGACCGCCTTGGGTACGCCGGCGATCTCGAACTGACCGTGCTTGCCGGTGATCTCGGTCTGGTAGCCGATCCGTTGCATCTCGGCACGGGCGAAGGCGTGATATGCCGAGCCGATCACGCTGTTGTTCTTCCACAGCTCGCCGTTCCACAGCGCCTTCCACTTGCCCTCGGCTGTCTGCGTCATGGCCGCGATGACCACATGGATGTGGCTTTGCGGATCGAGCTTGCGCGAGGTGTCGTGCTGGAACATCGCATAGACCAGGTTGCCGGTGCGGACCGGCTCGCCATTGCGGTTCCGGCTGTAGTCACGAGCCTCGGCGAAGCTCTTCTCGACCCAGGCCATGGTCTGCTTGACCGCATTCTGGTGCGCCTCGAGGATCCGCGTGTCGCCGGCGACCAGCGCCAGCACGCTGGCCGACTTGGAGAGCGAGAAGGTGAAGTCGACGCCGGCGCGGGCATTGGCCGCCTTGTTGACCTCGGTGCCGTCTGGCAGCCTGCCATTCAGCAGCGCCTCGAACGCCTCCTTGGTGACGTTGCCGGACAGGCCCAGCGCCGCAGCGCCCTCGCCGCCCCATTCGCTCAGCTCGCCCGGGCCATCGCCCAGGTAGTAATCATCCTTGGCGAAGTAGTTGGCAGCGCCGCCTGCCGAGCCGACCGATGCGACAGAGAGCATCAGCCTTGGTCTCCGTCGACCTGTTTGGCGGGTGCTGGTGGCACCTTCTCGACGCCGAACAGAAGATACTCGGCGTCGACACCAAAGTGGCGGCAAGCCGCTCCGAGTACGCGCGC
This sequence comes from Solirubrobacterales bacterium, assembly GCA_051305975.1. GTDB lineage: Bacteria > Actinomycetota > Thermoleophilia > Solirubrobacterales > 70-9 > 67-14. The sequence goes on along the minus strand of JBPPMI010000086.1, from coordinate 1,485 downwards.
CGGCGGATCGCTGAGACTGAGCTCATAGGAGTCGAGGTCATCTGGCTCGCACCCGAGAATGCCGGCCATTTCGACTATCGTCGCGCCTTCTGTTGTGCGCAGACGGGCGAGCCGAGGACCTATCGTTCTCCATGGCTTGCGTGTCTTTGACGTGGTCAGGAAGCGCGGGCGGTTACCGTGGCGGACGTAGTCGTCGTTTACGCCGTAATTGCCGACCAGGCGAGTTATGAAGCACTCGAGGACGTCCTCGTCTTTCGTGCTGTCTCCAGCCTTGATGGCGACGAGATCGAACTCCGGCGAATCGTAGCCGTACTGTAATTCCTCGATGGTCATTCCGATGATCTCGGCCACCTCGAGGAGTCGTGCTGCGATGTTTTGCGCGGAAGACATTTCGATCTCGGTCATCGCCCCATACCTTCGTCGTAATCGATCTCGGGCTCGCTGTGATGATGGTGCTTGTTGGCGTGCTCCTCGGTGCCGAAGCCGAGCCGCTCCTCGCGGGCGATCTGGCTCTCCTGGCGGTCTTCCCGGGCGGCTTCGGTTTGCCGGTTCGCAACGGTGTTCTGGTTGCCCTTGTCGCCCTTCCGAGCGCCTCTTAGCATCGCTGCCTCGTCTTGATGCTCAGCTTTGGAGGGTTCGCGAACTCGCTGAGTGGAGTAGCTGCTGAAGCCGTCCTCATCACGTTTCGGAGCGAGAGGATTGGTCAGCGACGGACCATCTGCGGCGCGCTCCGCTCGCATCGTCTCGGTGACTGCCCTGGCGACCTCCTGCGGCCCGTTCTGCTCCACCAGTTGGCGCAACAATTCTGCTGCTTTCTCAGCCTCCGTCCGATCACCTTCCGCGACGATCTCTGCCTGCGGGATCGGCTCGTTCTCCGGCGCATCGCCTTCCCTGCCGCCATCCCCCACATCCGCGCCTTCCTCTGCAGGCGGAACATACTCGGCGGCCCGCGTGGTCGTGACGCGCTCGAACCCTTCGGCGCGTTGCGGATAGTCTGCCCATTCGAGCTTGATCCGCGCGGCGGGGAAGCCGTCAGGAAACTTGATGAAGCCATGCAGCGATGGGAGGTTGGTGATGTCGTCAGGCATCACCAGATTCTCGATCTGCTTGCGCGGGGTGATGGTCGAGGCGTCGCGGCTGTTGTTGTAGCCGTAGCTGTAGGCCTCATCCATCTGCCGGACCTCGCGGTTGCCGATGAAGTCCGCGCAGCGCTTGGCGGTCTCGATATCGGCGGTTGCGAGCACGAGTTTGGTGCGCGCGAGCGACGCGAGGTTGACGGCGCCGTTCTCGCCATAGGTCTCTGCCAGTTTGTCGAACGAGTGCATTCCGAGCACGAAGGCGCCGCCCACCGCACGGGCGGTCTGGAGGCCGTGCTCGATCGCCGGCAGGCGGTGCAATGCGTGGACCTCGTCCAGCAGGAACCAGGTGCGCAGATTGCGGGTCCGACCCATGCGGAACAGCGCGTTGACCGCCAGATCCATCCAC
>JBPPMI010000085.1:0-6143 GCA_051305975.1 Solirubrobacterales bacterium | reverse complement strand
GCTCCGGGTCGGGCTGTTCGTGGACCCGGTAGAGCGTCGGCGTATTTCGCTGTTCGAGCATCTGCGCGACCTGTTCGTTCGTCAGCACCATCAGCTGTTCGATCAGCCGGTGGGCCTCGGTCTGGGATTCGGCCACGGCCGAGATCACGTTGCCTTCATCGTCGAACTTGAACGAAGGCTCGGCTGATGTCACCGTGAGCGCACCGCCGGCACGAAGACTGGCGAGCGTGGCCGCCACCGTCCGGGTCAGGCCGATCTCTTCGGCGACTACCTGCGGCGGCTTTTCGCGGCCGGTGAAGATCCGGTCGAGCTGTTCGTAATCGAGCCGGGCGTCTGACCGGATCCGGCTCCGGTAGAAGCTCACGGACTCGACGGCTCCCTTGGCCGAGATCAGGATCTCGGTGGTCACGGCGCATCGCTCGTCCCCGGGCGAAAGTGAACAGACCCCGGCGCTGAGGGACTTCGGAAGCATCGGCTCGACCGAAGTCGGCACGTAGGTGCTGTTGGCCCTTTCGTAGGCCGTGTCATCGAGCAGGGTGCCCGGACGGACGAAGGCGGCCACGTCGGCGATGTGGATCCAGAGCCGGACCCCGTCGCCTTCGCGTTTCGCCGAGACGGCGTCATCGAAGTCCCTGGCCGTTGCCGGGTCGACGGTGAAGGTCGCCATCCCGGTCAGGTCACGGCGGCCACCCGGCGGATCGACCGGATGGGCGGCTGCGTATTCGGCTTCGGCCTCGACCTTCGGCGAGAAGCCACGGCGACCTAGGCGTTCGGCGGCGAGCGCCTCGCAGACGTCACGGGCATTGTCGATCATGCCGAGATCCTTGACGAAGCGGGCCCGCCCTCCCGCGAACTCGGCCAGGACGATCTGCCCGGCCTGGTACCTGACTTTCCGGTCGAACGAGACCTGGTCGCCGGGCTCGAAGATCGGCCGGGCGACGGTGAACTTCCCTCTCTTCTCGAGCTGGACGACGTGGAAGGAGCCGACGGGCCGGGCCACTACGACCCGTCGTCGGCGGCAGCGATCTCGCCGGCGAGTACTTCGTAAGCCTTGTCGAGCTGGGTGTCGGTCTTCGCATCGAGGTCGAGCGGGGCCTTCACGTCCGGCTGGAGGCCCTTGCCGGCCAGCGAGACGCCGTCCGCCGTGAAGTATTCGCCGACGGTCAGGTCGAGGGCACCACCGTTGTCGAGGTTGATCACCTGCTGGAAGACGCCCTTGCCGTAAGTCCTGGTCCCGACCACCGGCGCGTCCACGTCGGTCTGGAGGGCAGCCGCCAGGATCTCGGCGGCGGAAGCCGTGTCGCGATTGACCAGGACGGTGAGCGGGAAGTCGCCGATCTCGCCACCGATCGCCCGGTAGACCTCGGTCGGCTGGGTCCTCGACTCGGTCTTGACGATGACGTCGCCCTTCGGGATGAAGACGCTCGAGGTGAGCACGGCCTCCTGCAGCAGTCCACCACCGTTGGCACGCAGGTCGAGGACGATGCCCTCCGCCCCGTTCTCGCGGGCCTTGTCGACCGCGCGGCGCACGCTCACGCTGGCGCCGTCGCTGAAGGTGGAGAGCCGTACGTAACCGAGCTTCTGCCCGTCGACCGTTTCGACCTTGTTCGAAGTGATCGGGACCCGGATCTCCTCGCGGGTCAGGGTGAACTCCTTGACTTCGCCCTTGCCGTTCTTCCGGACACCGAGGGTGACCTCGGTTCCTTCAGGGCCCTTGATGTCGGCGACCACGAGATCGGTGCTCTCGCCCTTGATCGACTTGCCGTCGACCGTGACGATCACGTCGCCCTGCTCGAATCCCGCGTCGGCGGCAGGCGAGCGCTTGAAGACGAATCCGATGCGGAGGCCTGCCTTGCTGGTCTCCCCTCCGACCGTCATGCCGACCCCGCTGAACGATCCCTGGATCGAATCGTTGAAGTCCTCCAGCTCTTCAGCGTCGAAGTAGTGCGAGAAACGGTCGTCGTACTGCTTCTTGAGGCGGGCGACCATCCCCCGGATCGAGGAATCCTGGACTTCGGCCGCATCGGTCGTACGCCAGTACTTGTCTTCGATGACTCCGGCGGCCTCGTCGCTGGCCGACTGTTCCGTCACGAGTTCGGATTCGACGAAGACGTCCCTGACGGAGTCGGGCAGGTTCTCGGGGTGTCCCCCGATCCACATTCCAGTGATCAGGCCGACGACGACCGCGAACAACGCAAGGAACGCGACCCTCACGCTGTTGTGCTTCCGCTCAGACCTTGAGGAAGCGGCGCAGCGTCAGTCCGGAACCGATCGCAGAAACCAGCACGGCGGCTCCGAACAGGCAAGCCATCAGCACCAGGAATGACATCGATTCCTGGGACTGGAGGAACGTGAAGTTCTCCGAGAGTGGGTCCACCACTGTGACCTTGCCTATCCACAGGACAAGTATCGCAATCGCACCGCCGAGCATGCCGACGACCACGCCTTCGATCATGAACGGCCAGCGGATGAACCAGCGGGTTGCGCCGACCAGCCGCATGACTTCGATCTCCCGGCGACGGGTGTAGATCGAGAGCCGGATCGTGTTGCCGATCAGCAGCAGCGAGGCGCAGATAAGGAGGACGGTGATCACGGTCAGCACGAGCTTGAGCGCACCGGTGACCTCTTCGATCTTCTGGGCATCAGCCTGACGGTCATCGACCTTCTGGACGATCGGCGAGATGAAGGTCGGAGCTCCGCTCTTGCCCGGAGGCTGGAGCGAGGCACGGATCGCGTCGAGGTTGGCGGCGTCATCAGGCTTGACGATGAAGTTCGCGGGGAACGGATTGCCCTTGATCTCCTGGAGAACGTCGCGGTTCTCCTGGGCGAAGTCGCTCTTGAACTCGGCGAGGGCATCCTTCTTGGTGAGGTAGGTGACGCCGGCCACGTGCGGCAGGGACTCGACGTCCGACTGCAGGGCGGCCGTCTCCTCGGGGGTCGCGTCGTCGTAGAGGTAGACCCGCAGCTGCAGGTCGTCACGAACGTCGGCGCTCTTGCTCTGCGTGGTCTGGAAGATCGGGATGAGGACGCCGATCAGGATCGCGGTGAGGACCGTGGTGACCACCGCGGCGGTGGTCGGAGCGACGTTGCGACGGATGGCGCGGATGGCTTCCCCGGTGAAAAACATGAGCTTGCCCATCAGTGGACTCCGTTCGAGTGGCCTTCGACGCCGACACCCATTTCACCGCGCACACGCACGCCGAATTCAGTGGTCGACTCTTCTGTGTAGCCGCCGGCGATCTCGTCGCGGATGACCCTGCCTTCGTAAAGTTCGATGACGCGGCGGCGCATGCGGTCGACCATCTCGCGGTCGTGGGTCACGACGACGACGGTCGTTCCGGTCTTGTTGATCCGGTAGAGCAGCTGCATGATGCCGACTGACGTGACCGGATCGAGGTTTCCGCTGGGCTCGTCGGCCAGGAGCAGGGGAGGATGGTTGACGAACGCGCGGGCGACCGAGACACGCTGCTGTTCACCACCGGACAGCTCGTCCGGGTAGTTGTGGAGCTTGGTAGAGAGGCCGACCAGGCGCAGCGTCTCCGGCACCTTCTGACGGATCTCGGCGCGAGAGGCACCGATCACCTGGAGGGCGTAGGCGACGTTGTCGTAGACGGTGCGGCTCGGAAGCAGCTTGAAGTCCTGGAAGACGGTGCCGATGTTCCGGCGGAGCTGGGGGATCTTCTTGTCCGAGAGCTGGCCGATGTCGCGGCCGGCGATGGACACGGTGCCGTCGGTGGGCTCGAGCTCGCGGATGAGAAGCTTGATAAGGGTGGACTTGCCACAGCCAGTGGGGCCGACGAGGAAGACGAAGTCGCCACGGTTGACCGCGAGCGAGACCCGGTCGACCGCAAGGTGACCGCCGCCGTAGACCTTGCTGACGTCCCGCATCTCGATGATCGGCGCTCCGCCTTTGCGGGGCCGGTCGGATTGCTGGCGGGAACGGGCTTCTTCGAGCTCGGCCTGTGCCAATTGCTTCTGTTTCTTCTTTCCGAATGCCATCTGGTCTGCCCTATTCCTTGACGGGGGATCGATTCCTTCCGGTGGAAGGCATCGACCAGCCCGGTTCCCACAACCAATGAGGGGTTGTGTGAAGAAAGTATTAACGTTTGCTAGCAAATGGTACTCGGTAGGCTTGGGCCATGCCCGGATTCGCCCGAATGGCAGGAATTCATGCGTTTGCGTTCGCCGGGATAACGGTCATCGGCCTCTGCTTCAGCCTCATTTCCGTCCCGGAACGGGCGGGAGCGGCTCGGACCAGCATCGTCAACGGGAAATCCGCGTCGATCGAGGACTGGCCCTGGCAAGTCGGGCTGGCGGTTTCCCGGAGGTCGGCGCCACTGGCCACTCCCCGGGCCAGATTCTTCTGCGGTGGCTCGCTGATCGCACCTCAGCTCGTCCTTACAGCGGGGCATTGCGTGGCCGACCTCAACCGGCGCCAGGTCCGGGAAGTCGACGTGATCAGCGGCCGGACACGCCTGAACGACGAATCGAGCGGTGAGGTGGCCGGTGCCGTCGAACTGCTGATGCCGGTCGACAGCCGGGGCAAGCGGCGCTACCGCCAGCGGTTCGGCGTCGCCAACTGGGACTTCGCGCTCCTCCGCCTAGACCGCCACCTGAATGCGGAGACGATCAAGATTGCCGGCGAGGACGAAATCTCGACCTGGAGTCCGGGCCGGATCGTGAAGACGACCGGCTACGGCGTGACCGGCCCCGCCCGGAAGAAAGGTAGCCCGGTGCTGCGGGTCGCCTCCCAGGTGATGCTCGACGACAGCGTCTGCCGCCGTCTCAACGGCAACCTCTTCAACCGCGTCACGATGAACTGCATGGGCGGGCCGCAGGCCAACACTTCGTCCTGCTTCGGCGACAGCGGCGGACCCCTCGTCGCCCCGATCGTGGGTGGCTACCGGCTCATGGGTGCGACCAGCTTCGGCGACTCCCTGTGCCGGCCGGTGCTGCCTTCGATCGACGCGCGAATCGCCGGTAATCCTATGCGGGACTGGATCAGGACGACATCCATGCGCGTGACGGGCATCGATGTCGTAGGTTCGGGCGGGATCGCGCCGCCTGAACGAACCTGGTGCAAGATCCCGAAACTGAAGGGCCTCACGGTCCCGGAAGCCCGGAGATCGCTCGAAGCCGGCGGTTGCCGCCTGGGATCGGTCCGGCCCGACTATTACTCGGCCGACCGCTGGGGCCGCGTCACCGGGGCGTCGATGGTCGCCGGCTGGCTGACCCGTGTCGGCCACCCGGTCCGCATCTTCGTCGCAAGGTGACGCGTAACATCCCGGCAATGATCAGCCAACGCCGTCTCATCGCGACGATCGCCTCCACCCTGCTCCTCGCTGTCGCCGTCGCCGGATGTGGTGGCGATGACGATTCCTCGCCGGAAATGTCACCGCCCCCGTTCACGCCACCGGCCGCCGGCACCACCGACTCCGGCAAGAAGGAGAACGCCGGCAGCGGCCCGGCCAGCGCGAAAGACGACCGCAAGGAAGCACCCGACGATGCGATCTCCGATCGCCCGGGCGGTCCGGCCGGCGGACCTCCGGTCAGTCCGAATCCACCGAAGTGACGAGCGTCGTCGCGAGCATCGCGATTCCGGTGAAGAGCGACAGCATGACCACTGCCGCGCCGATGTAGAGCACCGGTCCGCCACTCGCGAAGAAGAGCATTGCCGCCCCCACCCCGAAGATGGTGAGGAGCATCAAGGCACTCCGCCGGGACGGAGGCCCCAGTGGTTTCATGGCGGCTGCCGGTTCGTCACCGGCCTCCCAGCCGGCGCCGGGGTCGAAGCGGCCACCGAGCACCAGTCCGTAGAGCAGCGCGAGGGACGGGATCAGGATCATCAGGCCGACCGCGATCGAGACCAGCAGGCCGATCAGGACGTTGTCGTCCGCCGCGGCGGCTTCGATCGAAAGACCGGGCAGGATGTCGGGCGACTGCGCGAAGCCCCAACCCGCGACCACGGCGATTACCGCACCCGCGGCACAGAACCTCGCCAGTTCGTAGCGGCGGCGCCAGAGCATGGCGATGGTAAGAATGCCGAGAACCCCGGAGGCGATAACCGCCGCCAGCCCGTCGCCGGAATCGAGCCCGTCGTAGATCATCGCGGCGTCGTCCTTCAGCACCAGCAGCCCGGCAGC
>JBPPMI010000084.1:0-2606 GCA_051305975.1 Solirubrobacterales bacterium | reverse complement strand
CCCGTGCCGCACCGAGATGCCCGTAGTCGATGCCTACGCCGCAGAACCCGACGCGATCCCAGTCATCGGAATCAACGTCGAGGACCGGCCCGCGGACGCGGCCGCGCTGGTCACGCAACTGGGCGTCCGCTTTCCGAACTACAGCGACGGCGGCAGCGTCCTGGACGCGCTCTCGGCACCGCCGGTCCTTCCCTTGAGCTTTCTCCTCCGCCCGGACGGAACGATCGAGCGCGTCACCGACCCGACGGTGTTCGAGATGACAGACCAGATCCGCACTGCAGTAAAGGATTTCACCTCATGACACGTCTCCCACCAGTGTGGGTCGGTGCGCGCCGTCAAGGCACCACGCCCACCGCGGCAATCGGATCGATTCTTGCCGTCGTACTACTGATCTCCGGATGCTCCGACGGCGCACAGGCTGCATCCACGGGAGGTAGCTTCGACTTCGTCGCCCCCGGCGGTCGAACCGACATCGTCTACGATCCCCCCGAAACACGCGGTACCATAGGCGAACTCGCCGGCCCCGATCTGATGGAGGAAGGCAAGACGACCGCTCTGTCGGACTACGACGGCAAGGTGGTGGTGATCAATCTCTGGGGTCAGTGGTGTGGCCCCTGCCGCGGCGAAGCCGACGACCTCGAAGAGGTCTACGAGACCACCCGCGAGCGCGGCGTGCAGTTCCTCGGTCTCAACGTCAGAGATCCACAGAAGGACAAAGCGCAGGACTTCGTCGTCGACAACGACGTCTCCTACCCCTCGATCTACGACCCTTCGATGCGGACACTGGTCGCCCTCGGCGGGAACTACCCGACCAGCGTGATCCCCTCGACGCTGGTACTCGACCGTCAGCACCGCGTGGCCGCGGTCTTCATGCGCGCCCTGCTCACCGACGATCTCCTTCCCGTCGTCGAACGGATAGCCGCGGAATGACGACTCTTCTCGCCCAGGACATCGGGTCGGCCTTCCAGAACGCGGCATCGAGCGGGCCACTGCTGCTCGCGATCGCGGCATGCACGCTCGCCGGGTTGGTCTCGTTCGCCTCACCCTGCGTGGTACCGCTGGTGCCGGGGTACCTGTCCTACCTGGCAGGAATCGCCGGTGCCGACGCCCAATCAGCCGATACCCGATCGCCCGGCACCTCGACCATCGGCACCTCGTCGACGGAGCTGGCGAATCGCTGGCGTGTGGCCGGCGCAGCGTCGTTGTTCGTTGCCGGGTTCACGATCGTCTTCGTCCTCGCCACAGCCTCGATCTTCGGAGTCATCGGCACCTTGCGCATCAACGAGCAAGTACTCCAACGAGTCGGCGGCGTCATCACGATCATCATGGGTGCGGCGTTCATCGGATTGATACCCGTTCTGCAACGCGACACCCGATTCGCACCTCAGCAGATCTCGTCCCTCGCTGGAGCGCCGCTGCTCGGCGGTGTGTTCGCGCTCGGCTGGACACCGTGTCTGGGTCCCACCCTCGCCGGCGTTCTGTCTGTTGCGGCAGGAACCGAAGGTGCAACCGCAGCTCGCGGGGTCACTCTCATCGTCGCGTACTGCATGGGGCTCGGCCTACCGTTCGTCGTCCTCGCGTTCGGTTCGAGTTCGGCGATGCGCGGGGTGGGGTGGCTTCGGAGGAACTCACAGAAGATCAAGGTCGCGGGCGGTGTCATCATGATCGCCGTCGGCATCGCTCTGCTGACCGGAGTATGGGGATTGTTCATCGCCTGGATCCGCAACGAATTCGTCAGTGCAGTGATCCTGCCCATCTGATCGAGATGTCGCCGAACCACCACGCCGCATTGCATTGTTCGGGTAGCCGAACTATATTTTCAGGGTCCTGACATACTGTTGGTGCCGGAGGGTGTGGTCATGTCTGTGCTGCAGCGCCGATCGTCTCGGCCGCCCTCGAGGTTTCGGTCGGGCCTCGTTCTGCTCGGACCCGCTTTCGTCGCAGCGATCGCCTACGTCGACCCCGGCAATGTCGCCTCCAACGTCAGCGCCGGGGCGCAGTTCGGATACCTGCTGGTCTGGGTGATCGTTGCCGCGAACGTGATGGCCGGTCTCGTCCAGTTCCTCTCCGCCAAACTCGGCATCGTCACCGGAATGACACTGCCCGAAGTCGTTCGCGAGAAGTCGAGCAGGACTGTGCGACTGGCATATTGGGGGCAAGCAGAAGTGGTCGCCATGGCGACCGACCTCGCCGAAATCGTCGGCGGTGCGATCGCCCTCTACCTGCTCTTCGACCTGCCGCTCCTGATCGGCGGCCTCATCACCGGGGCCGTATCGATGATCTTGCTGATGGTCCAGGATCGGCGGGGCCAACGGCCCTTCGAGTTCGTGATTCTCGGGCTACTCGGTGTCATCGCCGTCGGATTTCTTGCCAGCGTCGTCGTGGAACCGCCATCGTTCACCGAGGCCGCGGCCGGTCTGATTCCGCGGTTCGACGGCGCGGAAAGCGTGTTGATCGCCGCCGCGATGCTCGGTGCGACGATCATGCCGCACGCGGTGTACCTGCACTCCGGTTTAGCACGTGACCGGCACGGACACCCCGAGGCAGGGCCTGTCCGTCAGCGGTTGTTGCGGATCACCCGGATCGATGTCGGGTTGGCGATGCTG
>JBPPMI010000083.1:0-3525 GCA_051305975.1 Solirubrobacterales bacterium | reverse complement strand
GCGGCTAACGCGCCGCCCGGCGATCATTTCCCCCGAAGGGGAGAAGGAGAAGTAGTGCCGGGCTGTTCAGACGATGATTCATTGACATTCAGGGTAGCGCAAGCGTTCCCGGGAGTTCAAGGCGTGAGCAGGACCTTGCCGATGTTCTGCCTCGATTCGATGAACCGGTGGGCCTCCGCCGCCTCCTCGAAGCTGAAGCTCCGGGACACGACCGGGTCGAACTGGCCCGCGTCGAGGCGGTCGCCGAGCATCTTTCCCAGCCTGCCCATGCCTTCGTCCTTCCACCAGTCGAGGAGGTTCAGCCCGAACACACCCTTGTTCTCGGACATGACCGCGAGGCTCTTCCACCAGGGGTTCGTGGCAAACGGCATGCGGACCAGCGCTCCAAGGGTGCGGCGGTCGAGGAACCCCTTCGCCCCCTGGACCTCGGAGAGCCCAAACATCACGAGCTTCCCTCCGGGCCGGAGCAGGCGGTAGTCCTTCCTGAAGTTCGTGGGGCCGGTGGCGTCGATGATCAGGTTCACGCCTTCACCCGACGTGATCCCGTTCACCACCTCCTCGAAATCGTCGTTCCGGTAGTCGATCGGGTGGTCCACACCCATGTCGCGGAGCACATCGTGCTTGCCGGATGATGCGGTGCCGAAGATCTCCGCGCCGATCTCCCTCGCTATCTGGATCGCAGCCGTGCCGACCCCGCCGGCCGCCGCATGAATCAGGATGCGCTGGCCTTCGTGGAGGCCGCCCATTTCGATCAGGGCCGCCAGCGCCGTGGTGTAGTTCACCGGCAGGGCAGCTGTCTGCTCGAAACTGAGCCGGTCCGGCTTCAGCCAGGCGTTCCCGGCCGGCACGGTGACGAGTTCGGCCTGCCCGCCGAAGAGTGTCGGTGCGAACACGGCGTCACCGACGGAGAGTCCTTCGACGCCCTCCCCCAGCGATTCGACCTCGCCGGCAACTTCATACCCGAGGACGCAGGGAGGCTTCGGCGCGTCGGGATAGACCCCCGATCGCGCCAGCAGTTCGGCGAAGTTGATCCCCGCGGCTTTCACAGCGATGCGAATTTCGCCCGGTCCCGCCACCGGGTCGGGCCGTTCTTCCACAACCATGTTCTCTGGTGGCCCTGTCGCTCTCATCACTACGGCTCGCATGCAATGAGGCTACCTCCCGCCCAAAGACGGAAGCTTGGTCTCGTCGAGGTCGAGCTCCCGCTCGATGCGCCGGTGCATTTCGATGTCGACCTCGCCTTCGTTCTGTTGCCGCAGGAGTTCGCGGCGTTCGGCGTCGATCAGTTCACGGCGGATCCCCAGGCTGTCCCGGAAGCTCCTGTTGGAATCCGCCGGATGGTCACCTTCGCCCAGGGCCTTGTTCCACCGGGCTTCGCGGTTCCCGTAGATGGTCCTGAACTGCTCGAACACCTCCGCGGGCACCTCCGGACGGTCGCGCTCGAGTTCTCCGAGCCGATCGAGTGCCTTCCGGGCCAGCGCGGTCCGTGCCCTGGCTTCGCTCTCCGTCCAGCCCTCGTCGGCGGTGAGGCCGATTTTCCGGATCAGCATCGGCAGGGTGAGGCCCTGGAGCACCAGAGTCGCGAAAATCACGGCGACGGTCAGGATCATGAGGGTCTCGCGGTTCTCGAAATCGGCACCGCTCTCGAGGGTCAGGGGCAGCGAAAGTGCCGCGGCGAGCGATACGGCACCCCTCATCCCCGACCAGCCGACGACCAGGCGCTCCTTCCACCCGTCGCCGGTATCGAAGCGCAGCACCGGCGAGAAGAACCTGCCGATCGTCACCGGTCCGAACTGCCAGGCGAGCCTGACCACGATGACCACTGCGCTGATCAGAGCGCCGTAGCCGACCACCTGGGCGACACTCATCGTGTCCTGAACGGCCTCGATTATCGACGGCAGCCTCAGTCCGAGCAGGATGAACAGCAGCACGTTGAGGGCGAAGATGAAGGTGCCCCAGAAGGCGTTGGCGTCAAGGCGGGTCTCCGCATCGGCCTCCGACCGCGACATCCAGCCGACGTAGAGGCCGGCCGACACCGCCGAGAGCACCCCGGATGCACCGAGGCTGTCCGCGACCAGGTAGGCCGCATAGGCGACGACCACAGTGAGAAGGATCGAGAGAGGCGGGTCATCGAGGCTGCGCTGGAGCCGCGCCGTCACCCAACCGATCGCAAGACCGATGAAGATTCCGCCGGCTACTTCGACCACGAGGCTGATCCCGGCCTCCTCGAGGCTGAAGGTGCCCGCCACCACCGCGGTCAGGAAGACGCGGTACAGGACGAGGGCGGTCGAATCATTGATCATGCTCTCCGTCTCGACGAGCCGCGACACCCTCTGTGGCACACCGACCCGGGTGAAGGTCGCGATGGCCGCCACCGGGTCGGTCGGCGCAACGATCGCGCCGAGCAGCAGAGCCTGGGGCCAGTCGAGCCACGGGATCGCGAACTCAGCCGCTGCGGCGACCGCGACCATCGTCACGATCGAAAGGCCGATCACCAGGCCACCGAGTGCCCCTGTTTCCTCCTTCATCTCCCTCGGCGAAGTCCTGAGACCCGCTGAAAACAGGAGTGGCGGCAGGAAGATCAGGAAGATGACGTTCGGCGGGATTTCCGACCCCGGCGCCCCGGGGAGCGTCCCGATCGAGATGCCCACGAGGACGAGGACGATCGGATACGGGATCGATACCAGGTCGGCCAGCCGGACGAACAGCACCGCCACCGCCACCAGAAGCAGAAGGGTTTCGAGGTCGCTCAGCTCTCCGATGCCATGCATGCCTCCGGGAACCCTCCCTCACTCAGGGAATTTCTGCCTAGAGCTCGATGCTGTAACCGCTGGAGAACCCGTCGAGGCCCTTGATGGCTTCGATAGTGGAGTCGGCCACTTCCGCGTCGCTCGTCACGACCATGACTGCCTGATCGCTGTCCGACTCGGCTCCTACGGCAGCGGAGCCGATGTTGACTCCCTGCTCTCCGAATGCGGTTCCGACGCGACCGATCATTCCCGGCTGGTCCGAGTAGCGGAACACCGCCATGTGCTCGGCGAACGGCAGGTAGAAGCTCTGTTCCCAGATCGACACGAGATAAGGCGTGTTCTTCGGGCCGACGGCGGTACCACCGACGGTCACTGTCTCGTCACCCGACTGGACCGAAACCCGGATCAGGTCGGTGAACTCGTCGGCGCTCGGCTCCTTGATCGTGCTGACTTCGATGCCGCGCTCCTCGGCCATCTGTGGCGCGTTCACCAGGTTGACGGCCTCTTCGGTGTGCCCGGAGAGCAGACCGGCCTGAACGGCGACGCCGAGCAGACGGGTGTCGTTGTCGGCGATGTTGCCGCGGAACTCGACCTCGACCTTGTCGATCGTGCCGGGAACGAGGCCGACGGCGACCTTGCCGAGAGTCTGGCAGAGCGGGACGTACGGGGCCAGGGCCTCCATCACGGCCGGGCTGACCGACGCGATATTGACGGCATTGGTCACGACGCCACCGGTGAGGGCGGACATGACCTGCTCGGCCGTGTCGGTACCGGC
>JBPPMI010000082.1:0-9299 GCA_051305975.1 Solirubrobacterales bacterium | reverse complement strand
GTATAAGAGACAGCCCCGGTACGGGCCGTGGTCGACCGTATCTCACGGCCTCGCCACTGAGAGGCTCTTCTCAGCCACGATCTGTGAGCAGGGCCCCCTGCTCGAAGGGGCGCTGCTGCCGGTGCCGGATGGCAACGGACTTGGCATCACCATCGACCAAGCCGCTCTCGAGGCCTACCGGCTCTAATCTTCGCCGATGGTGGACCCGACCAACGCAAACACAGCTCTCGCCTCGGCCTTCACCGAAGAGCTCGAGCGCTCCGGAGTCACGCGGGCCGTGATCTCGCCGGGCTCCCGCTCGACACCGCTCGCGGTCGCTCTCTGGCGCCAACCCGGGATCGAGGTCACCGTCGCCCTCGACGAGCGTTCGGGCAGCTTCTTCGCCCTCGGGGCCGCCCAGGCCACCTGCTCACCCGTCGCGCTGCTCTGTACTTCCGGAACCGCTGCCGCAAACTTCCATCCGGCAGTCGCCGAAGCCGACCTTTCGTCGGTGCCCCTGATCGTCCTGACCGCCGACCGCCCGCCGGAGCTGCGGGACATCGGCGCGGGTCAAACGATCGACCAGATCAAGCTCTACGGCTCGGCCGTGCGCTGGTTCACGGAAGTCGGGAACCACGATGCCGACGATGCCGGCCTGCTCAACATGCGATCGATCGCCTGCCGGGCCACCGCCACCGCCGCCGGCGACCCCCGGTCCGGTCCGGTCCACCTCAACTTCCCGCTGCGCGAGCCGCTTGCACCGTCGCCCGATCCCGGAGCGGTGACCGCCGAGTCGCGACTCGCCGTCGAAGGCAGAGGTGACCGGCCTTTGTCCGAGGTCCTCACGTCGAGACCCGCAGCTTCCAACGAAACCCTCGACCGGATCGTCGCCGCCCTCGATGGCAGTGCCAGGACGATGATCGTCGCCGGCCGGATGCGCGGCACATCCCACCGCCTTCCCCTGGTACGGCTGGCCAGGAGGCTGAACGCCCCTGTCCTCGCCGAACCGACCTCGCAACTCCGTTACGGCCCCCACGACCGCACCAACCTGGTCGACGCCTACGACCGGGTGGCCGCGGGGCGCGAAGCCGAACTGGCGCCGGAAGTCGTTCTCAGGTTCGGAGAGATGCCGACGTCTAAAGCGCTTCGGCTCTGGCTCGGCGACCTCGAAGACCTCTGCCAGATCGTGATCGACCCGCTCTCGGGCTGGTACGAGCCGACCCGGACCGCCAACCTGATCGTGCGGGCCGAGCCCGAGGAGATCCTCCACCTGCTCGAGGACCGGGTCGAACCGGCTGGCCCCGACACCTCGTTCCTCAACAACTGGCAGTCCGCGGGCCATCGCGAAGGTGAGGCCCTTCGTTCCAGCGTGTCTCCGGACCGTGCGACCGCCGGCGAGGTCCACCTCGCCCTCGCAAACTCGGCGACGGGCGGCGAGCTTGTCTACACCGCTTCGAGCATGGCGATCCGCGACCAGGAAGCCTGGCTCGACGGGTCGGAAACCGATCTCGACTTTCTCGCGAACCGCGGGGCCAACGGCATCGACGGCCTGGTCGCTTCCGGCCTCGGGGCAGGCCTGGCGACCGGGCGCCCGACAACGATCATCACCGGCGACCTCGGCTTCCAGCACGACGTCGGCAGCCTCGCCCTGGCGGCATCGGTGCCCACCCCGGTGCGGCTAGTCGTGCTGAACAATGGCGGTGGCGCGATCTTCTCGAAGCTCGCGCAGAAGGACCACATGGGCGACGAGGAATTCGAGACGCTGATGACGACGCCCGGTGGCATGGATATCCGAGCCGCCGCGGCCCTTTTCGGCATTGATCACCGGATGGTCACCGACCCCGCGGAGATCCCGCCGGCCGGCGAAGGCGTTTCGATCGTCGAAGTTCCGGTCGAGCCCTGACCCCAAGGTCTCGCCGCCTTGAATCCGCGCCAAGCGCGGATCAAGACGTCAATGGCGACCGAAGGCGCGCCCCGATCGTTTTCTTCAGCCCCCGAGCAGCGGGAGCAGAGCGCCCAGCTTGATCTCGGTCTCGGCCAGCTCCGAGGCCGGGTCGGAGTCGGCTACCACCCCGACTCCCGCGTAGAGGTGGGCCTCCCGGTCGCGCAGCAGCGCCGACCGCAAGGCGACGCAGAACTCGCCGTCGCCGGAGCCATCCATCCAGCCGACCGGTGCGGCGTACCAGCCCCGGTCCATCTGCTCGACCTCTTCCATCACCTTTTCGGCCTTCTTCCAGGGTTCGCCGCCGACCGCGGGGGTCGGATGGAGGAGCCCGGCGAGTTCGATCGCGGTTCGCGGCTGAAGCAGGTGGGCGATCACCGGTGTGCCGAGGTGCTGGATGTTGGCCACTTTGACGATCCCCGGCTCCTCGCCGGCTTCGACCCAGACGCTAAGGCGGCTGAGGGCCTTGACTATCCTCTTGACAACCAGGTCCTGCTCGGTCCTGTCCTTCGGGCTGTTCAGCAGCTTCTGGGCGAGGTGGTCGTCGACCGCCGGGTCGGAGCTCCTCCTGGTCGATCCGGCAAGACCCACGGTTGAGACCCCGCGCCCCACGCAGCGCACGAGAAGCTCGGGACTGGCCCCGATGAATGCGGCTTCGGGGGTACCGACACAGAAGTTGAAGCAGCTCGGGAAGCCCTCTCTGATCGCGGCGAAGATCGCGGCGGGGTCGTGCGCGGCGGCGGACCGGACCATGACCTCCCGCGCGAGTACCACCTTTTCGATCTCACCGGAGCGGATTCGCTCGACGGCCGCGGCAACCGAATCCTCGAAGGCCTCGGGTGAACGGATGCTCTCGATCGAAGGTTTCTGCGCGGGATGCGGATCGATCATCCCGAGGTCTTCCGAAACGAGTCCGTCAACCCGGCCGATGAGCCTCCTGACCAGTTCCGCCCCGTCGGCGCCCGGGCGCGCGAAGGCGTTCACGGTCATCACGGTCCGTCCGCGGTCGGCTTCGAGCGAGATCTCGGGCAACGTCATCGCGGCCGGGGCAAAAGGTGCCCAGGCGGTTCCATTCGATGCGGTCTCCGAGAATCCGAAGCCGCCGGTCCAGGTCGGGCCCGTGCGGTCACCGGAGCCTCCAGGTCCGCGAAGGACGGCCTCGCCCGAGAGGTGGGCGCATTCGGCGGCGACGTCACGGAATCGGGTTCCGCCATGCGAGACGACGCTGTGAGCCGTGCCGAGTGCCGCCAGGGCGAATTCGCGGTCCGGCTGCTGCCAGCAGAACCACGCATCGCTCGCCCGGCGGGAGGCGAACACCACGGCGACCGGATCGTCGCAGTCGATGTTCTGCGAGACGCTGACGACCCGCTTCTGGCCGGTCGACGCTGCTTCGCTTACCGCCTCAAGCAGCAGGCCCTCGAGTTCCGCGGACTCGAGGAGGGGTGCGGTCAATCGCCGCCGCGAGCGAGCGCCACTTCACCGGTGCGCACCATCTCGAGCAAGCCGTGCGGCCGGAGCATGCTCTCGAAGGCCTCGATCTTGTCGTGGGAGCCGGTGACTTCGACGATCAGCGCGCGGCGCGACACGTCGACGATCTTCGCGCGGAAGATCTCGGCAAACTGGACGATCTCCGCCCGGTTCTCGACTGCGGCGGAAACCTTGAACAGCGCCATCTCACGGGCGACCGAATCGTCCGGCTCCATGTCCCGGAGCTTCAGGACGTTGATCAGCTTGTGGAGCTGCTTCGTGACCTGGTCGATCGGGTGGACGGCACCGTCGAGGGTGAGCGTGATCCTCGAGATGGCCGGGTCCTCGGTCGGTCCGACGGCAAGCGTGTCGATGTTGAACCCGCGCCGGGAGAAAAGGCCGGAAACGCGCGCCAGCACGCCGGGCCGGTTCTCGACCAGGATCGACAGTACGTGCTTGCGGCCGGAAAGGGTCCGGCTCACGTGAAGGTCTTCGAGTCTGACCATGTCCGCGGAGCCCATCAGCCGACCATGTCCCTGGCGGCGTTGCCGGCTGGAATCATCGGGTAGCAGTTCTCGCGGGGACTCGTCCTCACGTCGAGGAGTGCGGGGCCGTCATGGGCCAGCGTCGCTTCCATCATCTCTTCGAGATCCCCGCTTTCTTCGCAGCGCATGCCCTTGGCGCCGAACGCTTCGGCCAGCTTCACCCAGTCCGGGCTCGGGCCGTTCTCGACACCGCTGTAACGCTCCGACCAGAACAGTTCCTGCCACTGGCGGACCATGCCCATGAAGCCGTTGTTCTGCAGGAAGATCTTGACCGGGACGTTCTGGTTGACGGCGGTGGCGAGCTCCTGGATGTTCATGATCAGGCTGCCGTCACCCGCCAGGCAGACGACTTCTTCTTCGGGTTTCGCGACCTTCGCGCCGATCGCGGAAGGCAGACCGAATCCCATGGTGCCGAGTCCGCCGGAATTGATCCACTTGCGCGGCTGGTTGAAGCCGTAGTACTGGGCGGCCCACATCTGGTGCTGGCCGACGTCGGAGGTGATGATCGCGTCGCCGCCGGTGACCTTGTGCATCATCTCGACCATGAACTGCGGCTTGATCTCGCCTTCGGTGCCGGGTTCGTAGACCAGAGGGTATTCGCCCTGCCAGGCCTTGATGCGGCTCCACCAGCCCTCGAGACGCGATGAATCGGTCTGCAGCGACTGGTATTCACGGGTCAGTTTCGGCAGGACCAGCTTGGCGTCACCGACGATCGGGATGTGCGCCGGGACGTTCTTCGAGATCTCGGCCGGGTCGACGTCGATGTGGATGAACTTGGCGTTCGGCGCGAACTCGGAGAGCTTGCCGGTTATGCGGTCGTCGAACCGGGCGCCGATCGCGATGATCAGGTCGGCTTCGTCCATGGTGTAGTTCGCGGTGCGGGTGCCATGCATGCCGAGCATTCCGAGCCAGCGGTCGCTGGAAGCCGGGAAGGCCCCCAGACCCATCAGGGTCGAAGTGACCGGGAAACGGTCGGCATCGGCGAACTCACGCAGCTCCTGCGAGGCATTGGCGTTGATCACGCCGCCGCCGGAGTAGATCACCGGGCGGCGGGCATTCGCGATCGCCTTGGCCGCGATGCGGATCTGCTTGGAGTTGCCTTCGAGGTTCGGGCGGTAACCGGGCAGTTCGACTGCCGCGGTCGGAGGCGAATAATCGATCTCTTCGCGTGAAAGGTCGGTCGGCACGTCGACGAGGACCGGGCCGGGCCGGCCTGAGGACGCGATGTGAAAAGCCTCGTGGATGTACTGCGGAATGTGATCGGGCTCGGTGCAGAGCAGCGAGTGTTTGACGATCGGCAGGGTCACGCCGACGATGTCGGCTTCCTGGAAGCCATCGGTGCCGATCAGCTCGGTCCGGACCTGACCAGTGATGAAGACGGTCGGGACGGAGTCCATCATCGCGTCGGCGATCGCGGTCACCAGGTTGGTGGCGCCGGGACCCGACGTGCCGAAGGCGACGCCGACGTTGCCCGAGGCGTGGGCGTAACCCTCGGCGGCGTGGCCGCCCGCTTGTTCGTGCATTACCTGGACGTGCCGCAGATCCGCGTCGACGAGTGCGTCGTACGTGGGCAGGTTTGCCCCACCGGGAATCCCGAAAACGTGTTCGACGCCCTCGGCTTTGAGGGACAACATCAGTGCGTCAGCGGCTCTCATCAGACGAGCAATGCTAACAGCGCACTCATGTGTGCTGGGCGGCCGCCAGCGCGCCGCCTTCGAGCTCACCGGGATTCCACTTGGTCTTCGGCGTGATCGCGCGACCGATGACCCGATCCTTGTGGCGGTCGATGATTCCGAGCATCGACTGGACCAGCTCGTTTCCGAGGGGGTGCGGTTCGAGACCGAGGTCGAGCAGCTTCTGGTTGGAAGCGTTGTAATAGTGCTGTTCCAGCTCTACACGCGGGTTCGGATAGCTCTCGATCGCCACCTCGAACCCGACCTCGGCCGCGCACTTCTGGACCAGCGCTGCCAGCTCGGAGACCGAGAACTGCTCGGTGAACTGGTTGAAGACGCGGAACTCGCCGCGGTCCGCAGGATTCATTGCAGCCAGCTCGACACAGCGGAGCGTGTCCTTGATGTTGAGGTAGCCGCGGGTCTGTCCGCCCGACCCGTAGACGGTCAGCGGGTGGCCGATGACGGCCTGGACACAGAAGCGGTTGAGTACGGTGCCGAAGGTCTCGTCGTAGTCGAAACGGGTGACCAGCCGGTCGTCGAGCACCGACTCGTCGGTCTCGATCCCGTAGACGACACCCTGGTTGAGATCGGTCGCCCGGAGGCCCCAGATCCTGGTCGCGAAGTGGATGTTGGTCGAGTCGTGGACCTTCGAGCAGTGATAGAGCGAACCGGGAAGCTTCGGGAAGGGCAGCGTGTCCTTGCGGCCGTTGTGCTCGATCTCGATGAAGCCCTCTTCGATGTCGATGTTCGGCGTGCCGTACTCGCCCATCGTGCCGAGCTTGATCAGGTGGGCGTCAGGGATGTGGGTCTGCATCGAGAAAAGGAGGTTGAGCGTGCCGATGACGTTGGTCTGCTGGGTCTCGACCGCCGTCTGTCGCGAGCGCATGGAATACGGGGCCGAAGGCTGCTCGCCGTAGTGGATGACCACTTCCGGGAGCGTGTCGGCGACCACCGAGTCGAGGAACTCGCCGTCTTCGATGCAGCCGACGCGGGAATCGATCGTCTTGCCGGAGACCGAGTGCCAGGCTTCGATCCGGTCCTCGAGGGAACTGATCGGCGTCAGCGAATCGGTCGACTGCTCGAGATGCCAGCGGCGTCGGGCGAAGTTGTCGACCACGGTCACCTCGTGCCCCCGGTCGGAAAATCGCATTGCCGTGGGCCAACCGAGGTAGCCATCGCCACCTAGAACGAGAATTCGCATAAGGCGGCAGATTACCGGAAGCCGAGTGGCAATCTAGGATCGCCTCACTTGCGTGTGATCGCCCTCATATTGATCTGCATGGCCGGCTTGACACTGCGCGTGGGCTCCGCCTGGGACGGATCGGCCGAGAACCTCGACGACTCGGCAGCCTACGAGCGGATCGCCCGCGGCCTTCACGAGGACGGTGAGTTCGAGCAGGCCGGGCCCGGCACACCGGTCCACCCGCAGCCCGCTTCGAACTACAGCCCGGGACTCCCCCTCTTTGCCGGAGCGGTGTTCGAAGTCGCCGGAGACGACGACGTCCGGCTGGTTCGGATCCTGCTGGCCCTGATCAGCGCCGCGTCTATGCCGATAGTCTTCGCGATCGGCCGACGGCTAGCCGGGCCAGTGGCCGGCCTGGCCGGCGCCGGGCTGGTCGCCTTCTATCCCGTCCTCATCGGCAACGCCGGGATGCTTCTGACGGAACCCCTCGCCGGTACCCTGCTCGCCGGCGGTGTCCTGACCATCCTTCGGGCCCGCGACCAGAGCGGTCTCGTGCCATGGGCCCTGGCCGGCCTCCTGCTCGGCCTGACGACGATGGTGCGCCCCGAGTACCTGGTCATAACGCTCCTCCTTGCCCTTACCCTCGTCCTGGTCGAGATCCGCGGCGGCTTCGGGCAAGCCCTCCGGCCAGTTGCGGTCATGGTGCTGGCGGTACTCGTCGTGATCGGGCCGTGGACCGTGCGGAACGCTCATAAATACGACCGCGTCGTACCGCTGTCGACCGGCGGTGGCCAGACCCTGTTCGCCGGGAGCTACGTGGAGTCGGACGGCAATCCGACCCGGGTGATGCCCGACCTGCTCGAGAAGAACCCCGTGTTGAAGGCCGAGATCCTGCGGCAGAACGAGATTAGCGGCGAAGGGGCGGGGTCGATCACCCCGGAGCGGGTCTTCACCCTCTATGCCTTTCAGCAGCTTCCGGGGATGGAAACCGATGCTGCCCTCTCCCGCCTCGGACGCGATCGGTACCGCGACGAACTGGCCGACGACCCGGTGGGCCTGGCCGGGTACCTGGCGCGAAAGACGATGCGCATCTGGTGGCGCGGGCAGTCGGGCGTGATCGAAGAACCGCTCGGGCGGCTCGCCCACTGGGTAGTCGTCGTTTCCGGCCTGACGGGACTGTTGTTGCTGGCAGCGCGGCGGCGACCGGAGTTCTGGATCTTTGCCGCAATCGTGCTCTCGGCCACCGTGATCGGGGCGTTACTGGTCGCTTCCCCACGGCGGGCCCTGGTCCTGTGGCCCCTGGTGTCGGTCCTCTCCGGAGTCGGCCTGACCGGTGCCGCAGCGCTTGCACGCGACTCCCTCGGGCGCCGCCGCCGCCCGGTTGCCATAGCCTGACCGGCCCCCATGCCCGCGACGAGCCATCCAGAGACCTCCCGATTCCAGGCTGTCGTGCAGACGCACGGCAAGCGGACGCTTATCGCCCTCGCGATCATCGTCGCGATCGGCTTCGGGCTGCGGTTCAACATGGTGATCAACCCCCTGACCGAACCTGGTGATGACGCGCTCGTCTACCGGGCACTGGCCGAGACGCTGTACGAGGAACAGAGCTACGGCGGCACAGTCGTCGACGCCGCGAGCGACTGGTCGCCCGGGGCGCCTCTGATCTATGCCGGCAGCTACTACCTGACCGGCGGGGTGCGGGACGGTGTGGGCCGTGGAGTCGAGGCGCTGATGGGCACCGCGGCGATAGTGCTCGCATATCTGCTCGCACTCCGACTCAGCCGAAGGCGGTCCGCAGCCCTTGTTGCCGCTGCGTTCGTCGCCGCCTACCCCCCGTTCATCCATTCCGTCGGTCATCTCATGACAGAACCCGCGGCGATCTTCACCCTGCCGGCTGCGGTGCTCGCCTTCCTCTGGGCAGACGGGAGGCGATCGCCATGGAGTTGGCTTCTGCCCGGTTTCCTCCTCGGGATGACCGTCCTGATCCGCCCTGAATACCTTGCGGTCGCGTTCCTCTTCGGGCTGTTGCTCGTGGTGCGTGCCTGGCGGGCCGCTGGACCCGACACCACCGCGAAACTGAAACGCACGGCGCTGGTGGCTGTCGCTTTCGCCGCCGCGATCTTCGTGCCGATCATCCCGTGGACGGTTCACAACTACGTGGTGCTCGACCGTTTCGTTCCCCTGACCACAGGCGGGGGCAAGGCGACCTTCACCGGCACCTACCTGCCCGCGGACGGCGAGTACCAGGGAGTCAAGGCCGAGCTGTACGAGAAATACACCGGAATCGAGCTCGACCGGTACTCGGAGGAGCTCGAAGAGGTGAAGCCTGAGCCGCTGTTCGATCGCGAAGCCGAGCGGTACCCCGAACTTTCCCGCGACGCCGCGCTCGGCAAGATCGGCAAGGAGAATTTCGAGAAGTACCTGAAAGACGATCCGGTGGGCTACGCCGGGATGACCGTCCGCAAGGTGGGGCGCATGTGGGGCACAGGCATCGGAGAAGCGATGTCGAG
>JBPPMI010000081.1:0-7209 GCA_051305975.1 Solirubrobacterales bacterium | reverse complement strand
GTCGACCACATCGAGGGCCTGAGCCCGGCGATCTCGATCGAGCAGAAGTCGACCTCGCACAACCCGCGCTCCACCGTCGGCACGGTGACGGAGATCTACGACTATCTGCGCCTGCTGTTCGCGCGCGTCGGTGTGCCCTATTCGCCGGCGACAGGCCGTCAATCTGGTCGACGTCAGGCTTCTCCATCTGGCCGAGGAACTGGCGCGCATATGCAGACAGGCTCTCGACGTAGCGGCGCTGGCCTTCGGCGTAGATCGGGTCGACAGCGAGGCTCGACTTACCGGATCCGGACAGGCCGGTGACCACGATGAGGGCATCGCGGGGCAGGTCGAGATCTATGCCCTTGAGGTTGTGCTCACGGGCACCGGAGATAACAATTCGTTCAGAACGAGTCACTAGGAACTACTCTACTAAAGCGAACACACGTTCGAAATAACACAAAGGATCAAAATCACTTCGCTCAGTCGAAGAAAAGAATGGTTTCGCTGTGCGATTTTGATCGGGCTTCACCCGAAAGCAGCTGTCTACTAACCAACCCTTTCGATGACGTCGTCTACCAGGCCGTCCGCATCTTCGAGGTCGTACGCATCGAGGCGTGACCTGATTGCGTCTCGTTTCTCTCCGTCCATCGCCATCTTCGTGGCGATCAGGCGCGCGGAGACTTCATCTTTGTTCTTCGTACCTTCGACGATCTTGTGCTCCGCGGTCTCGTAGGGGGTCGGCGACTCAGCCGCCGCCCGCTTGGAGATCACTTCGGCTTCTGCCGGTCGTGAAGAGACCGCGGCCTGGCGCCGGAGGGCATCACGCTCGACTTCGAAGCCCGAGTTCTGGACTTCGAGAGCATTCATCGCGGCCGCAACAGCAGCCAGGTGCACATCGACCGAAGCGCGGTCATAGCCGTCGTCAGCGGTCGGAAAGTCGTCTCGTACTACCTGGTCATGGTTCACCCGGTCAGCCTACCTGAGGCCGACCGGGCGTCCACTTCCGTGATTCGTGGATCAGCCGCCGTTCGAAGCCGGTGAATAGGTCCGGTTCGGCTGGGCTCGGAGGGCCGTCGGCTCGGGCAGCGGTGTGCCCTTGGCCGTAGCGCCCTGGAGCACCGGAAGCACCAGCTGCGAGGCCTTCTTGCCGCCGATCGAGATCGTGTTCCTCGCCGTGCCCTTGTCGACCGTGTCGAATTCCCACTCGGAGCGGTCTCCACCGACAGCCGACACCGTGACCCTGATCTTCGAGCCCTTGCGGAAGGCATGGGTGACCGGGTAGATCGGGACGCGCACCTTCACGAACTTGCCTTTCGGCATCGGAGCGGAGTCACGCTTGAGATGCGTCGGGAACGGATCGATCGCGGAGGACCGCTTCGGATCGAGCGTGCGGTGCGAAGCCCGCAGCCAGCCGCTCTGGACATAGGTCTCGTTGCCGTCGGGCCTGACCTCGGAGAGGCTGACCTGGAGGTCGGTGTCCCGCTTGCTCGACTTGATGAACAGATCGAGACTCGAAGGTCCGGCGATGACCAGGTCCTTCGACATGGCGGAACTGGTGAAGCCGACTCCTTTGCCGTTGGCAATTGGAGCCCAGACCAGATCGGGCTGCGGAGCGCTGACGCTGCCTTCCGGCAGGTTCGTGATCGGCCTGGCACCAGGGTCGGATACGTACGAGACCGAACTCCGGTTGCCGGGCTTCCTGCCCCCGAGCTTGCCGTTCTTGCCGAGGGCGTAGACCTTCGGCTTGGAATTCTTCGGTGGCCAGGTCGACGACTTCATCTCCCAGGTAGCTCCCTGGGCGCCGATCTCCGGCCCGCCGGCACCGTTGTCCATCAAGAGCCGGTAACGCGGGTAGTCCTTCTTGAAGGCCGCCCTTGCCGCCGCCACGTTGGTCATGTCCGCGTATTTCGACTGTTCGACGTTCATGGCCGGACCGGCGAGGGTCCCGTAGACCGGCCCCATGAAGAGTCCGGGCACGACCGGGATCCGGTCGGCGATGAAGAGGTTGATGAACTCGATCCACGGGGTCATCTGCTTTGGGCCGAGCGAGTCGGTGTGGACACCGTTCTGCATCGTCACCCAGACGTTCTTGTTCCCGTTCAGCTTGTGCAGGCTCTCCGGGAAGTGTCCACCCGTCTGTTCGTCCTGGTACTGACCGGTCAGGAACACCGGCACGTCGATCTTCTTCATCCAGGCTCCCGGTGCCCGTTCGCGGAAGAGCTTCGGGGTCCGGAACTCGTTGTTCTGGACGATCGCCAGGGCGTCGAGCGCCTGGTTGTGGAGTTCCTGGTTGTCGATGCAGTGCTGGTCGGGAACGTTCGGCGGGTCGGAGAGCGGGTCTCCGGTGGTCGTGAGTACCTTCGACCAGGTCTGACCGCCTTCGGGGGAAGGCTTGGCGTCGTCTACCCGCTCGGTGATCCACGAGAGGGCGAACCCGGAGTTGAAGATGCCACCCGGGTAACCGGTCGCCGTGTAGATGTCATCGGTGACCGACATCGGGGCGATCGCCGCCAGATTGGGCGGCTGGGTGCCCGCGGAGAACAGCTGCGAGATACCGGAGAAGGAGATGCCGATCAAGCCGACCTTGCCCTTGACCCAGGGCTGCGTAGCGACGGACTCGACCATGTCGTAGCCGTCGAAGGTCGTAGGCAGGCCGAAAAGGTCGAACGCTCCGCCGGAGCAGCCGCTGCCGCGCATCTGGACGCTGACCACGGCGAACCCGAGCTGCGGGCCGAGCAGGGAGCCGACCACTGTCGAAAAGGACGGAGCGAGCGGATCGTTGCCGCCGGCCAGGATCGACTGGAACAGGTCGTGCGGAGCCGCTGTTTGGTAGCCGGAGTGCTCGATAACTGTCGGAAATGGTCCGTCTTCCATGGTCTTGCCGGCAGGCAGGCGGACGGTCATCGCGAGCTCGACGCCGTCGCGCATGGTCACGTAGTTGAGGCCCTCGTGGAGGTCCTTCTTGTCGAAGAAAGACTGGGGTGGGTTGTCCCCCGCCTTGAGCACCTTGAACTTCGGGGTGCCGAGGACCTTGCCTCCGTTGCGCTGCCGGACCGTGTAGCCCGGGCCCGGCTTGAGGTAGCGAAAGATCTTGCTGCCGAAGCGGTCGGGCGAGCCTTCGTCCACCACCACTCCCTTTGAATTGACCAGGAGCAGCTTCGCGCTGTTGTCCGCGTTCCGGACGTACGCCTGTCCGATGCTCCCGCGGGCCTTGAAGTCAGCTTTCGCGGTGGTCTTCGGCGCTTTCTTCGGCGCGGCATCGGCCTGAGTCGTGAAACCTCCGGCGATCATCAATGCGGCAAGCAGCAGTCCAGCTTTCCCTCTCAAGTCAACTCCTCCAGGTCCGTGGTCAAGGGTCTCCTCGGACCCTTCAACTATCCGAAACAACAATACACCCGACCGGTTTCGGTCCCGGGTTCTTAAATGTTGGCCTGCATTCCCTCCAGGTCCCGCTTCAGCTCGCGCAACTCGTCGCGGATGCGGGCCGCCTGCTCGAACCTCAGGTCGTCGGCCGCTTCGTTCATCTCGAGTTCCATGGCGGCGATCGTCTTCTCGAGGTCTTCCGGTCCTTCGAATTCGTCGCCGTCGCCACGGCGGCGGCGCTTGGCCGGCGCCCGGTCCTCGATGGCCAGGAGGCTTCCGGATTCGGCGACGGCCTTGCGGATCGTGGTCGGCGTGATGTCGTGCCGCTCGTTGTAGGAGACCTGGATAGCGCGCCGGCGGTCGGTTTCGCGGATCGCGGCCTTCATCGAGTCGGTCTCGCGGTCGGCGTACATCAGGACGCGGCCCTCGGTATTCCGGGCGGCGCGGCCGATCGTCTGGATCAGGCTGGTCTCGCCGCGGAGGAAGCCCTCCTTGTCGGCATCGAGGATTGCCACGAGGGAGACCTCGGGCATGTCGAGACCTTCACGCAGCAGGTTGACCCCGACGAGCACGTCGTACTCCCCCAGCCTCAGCTCGCGGATGATCTGGATCCGCTCGAGCGTGTCGATGTCGGAATGCAGGTACCGCACCCGGACCCCGTGTTCGAGCAGGTAGTTGGTCAGGTCCTCGGCCATCTTCTTGGTGAGGGTGGTGACCAGGGTGCGCTCCTGGACATCGGAGCGTTTCCTGATCTCGTTCATCAGGTCGTCGATCTGGTTCCGGGTAGGCCGGACTTCGATCTCCGGGTCGACGATGCCGGTCGGGCGGACGATCTGCTCGACCACCTTCGTCGCCTCGGTCCGCTCGTACTCACCCGGCGTGGCCGAGACCAGGACCAGCTGGTTGGTCCGCTCGAGGAACTCGTCGAAGCGCAGCGGGCGGTTGTCGATCGCCGAAGGCAGCCTGAACCCGTAGTCCACCAGCGTCGTCTTGCGTGACTTGTCGCCCAGGTACATGCCGCCGATCTGCGGGATCGTCTGGTGCGATTCGTCGATGAAGGTGATGAAGTCATCGGGGAAGTAGTCGATGAGCGTGTGCGGGGGCGAACCCGCCGGCCGGCCTTCGATCAGGCGCGAATAGTTCTCGATGCCGGAAGTGAAACCGGTCTCCTTGAGCATCTCGAGGTCGTAGAGGGTGCGCTGCCGGAGACGGTGGGCCTCGAGTTCCTTGCCTTCGGATTCGAGTTCCTCCAGGCGCTGGTCGAGCTCGGACTTGATCCGCTCGAGAGTCTGGTCCATCGAATCTTCTTCGGTCACGAAGTGGGTGGCGGGCCAGATGGAGGCGTGGTCCATGACGTCGAGGATCTCCCCGGTGAGCACGTCGAAGTGCTGGATGCCCTCGATCTCGTCACCGAACAGGGTGATCCGGAAAGCCGTCTCGGCCCACGAAGGCTGGATCTCCAGCACCTCGCCACGCACCCGGAAGGACCCGCGGGTGAGCGTGTTGTCGTTCCGCTCGTACTGGAGGCGGATCAGCTTGCGGAGGACCGCGTCACGGTCGATAGTCTCCCCGACCTTGAAGAGCTCCATCTTCTGCTTGTAGAGCGCGGGCGAGCCGATGCCGTAGATGCAGGAGACCGAAGCGACGATGATCACGTCGCGCCGCGCGATCAGCGAAGCGGTCGCGGCGTGGCGCAGCCGGTCGATCTCGTCGTTGATCGACGAGTCCTTTTCGATGTAGAGATCCTGCGCCGGAACGTACGCCTCCGGCTGGTAGTAGTCGTAGTAGGAAACGAAGTACTCGACGACGTTGTTCGGGAAGTACGCGCGGAATTCGTTGCAGAGCTGGGCCGCCAGTGTCTTGTTGTGTGCAATGACTAGAGCCGGGCGCTGCGCCTGGTTGATGACGCCGGCCATAGTGAAGGTCTTGCCGGTGCCGGTCGCCCCGAGCAGGGTCTGGATGCGCTCGCCCGACTCGATCCCGTCGGTGAGCGCCGCGATCGCCGCGGGCTGGTCGGCCATCGGCGAGTAGGTAGAGTTCAATTCGAATCCGGGCACCCGGTCACCTTAACAAGCGCGTTACGTGGACTACGGTACATCGCCTACGCTCCGCGCATGAAAGCCCTTCGTTACGTCATCGGCGGCTTCTTCATCTTCGCCGGAGTGATGCATTTCGTGAAAACGCACTCCTACGCGGCGATCATGCCCGACTGGATTCCTGCCCACGACGAAGCGGTCGCGGCGAGCGGCGTCGCCGAGATCGTCGGTGGCGCAGCCCTGTTCAGTGACCGGACAGCCCGTTTCGGTGGCTGGTGGCTGATCGCCCTGCTGGTCGCGGTATTCCCCGCCAACATCCACATGGCCGTGAACCCGGACCAGGTCAAGGGCCTCGAAGTCCCGCAGTGGCTGCTCTGGCTGCGCCTGCCCCTCCAGCCGCTGGCGATCTGGCTGACCTGGCTGGCGACGAAGCCTGTGAAGCCTGACCAATGAGGATCAAGGCGGTGAAACCCTTCACGGATTGATCAGGTTTTCCAGTTGCTGTTCGGCCTGCTGCTGGAGGTCGTCCGGCAGGTTCCGCTCGATCTCCGGTGGCAACTGATCCCGCAGGCCTTCTTCGATCTGGTTGCCGAGGTCGTTCGGGAGCGGTCCCTCGCCGGTCGTCCCGCTGCCTCCGGTGGTGCCCGGGTCTCCGCTGTCACCGTCACCGCCATCGAGTGAATCGATCACGCCGTCCAGCACGTCTTCGATGCCGCCGACGCTCTCCCCGCTGAGGAAACCCGACGCATCCTCGATTAGGGGGATCATCTGGTCGACCGGGAGGAACCGCACCGCGGCCCGCAGGCCGGTCACGGCGAGGCCGTCGATCACACCGGCATTCTCGGCGTCGTCGATCGCCCGGTTGAGCCCGGCCCTCAGGGCATCTTCGACCTCCGGATCAGAAAGGCCCTGGTCTTCCTGGAAGGCCTGACGGCTCGTGTCGTCAGCCAATGCCCTGGTCAGCTCTTCGCGGCTGACCCCGAGCTCGCAGGCGGCCCCGTCGACCGCGGAGAACGCAAATTGCTGGGCGGCTTCCTCGAGGTTTCCGGGATCGGTCCACGCGCGCTGGTCGCAGGGATCGGCGGCAGTCGAAGGCTCGTAGTCGAGCCCGCCGGCAGCTATGTACACGGCGACAAGCACCACGGCAGCGAGGATCGAGCCCACGAGCATGTTGATGCCGCGCTGCCGTGAGTCATCCGGTGAAGGCGGCCTTACTTCCGTGTCACCAGCTTCAGACTCGAGGCGTCCGGTCGGCTCTTCGTCATCCCCGCCGAGGACATTGGTCGGATAGTCAGTCCCGTTCTTCACAGGTCGAGCCTCCGGGTCATGCCGATCGGGATCAGCGCAAGCAGGGCGAACAGGGCGGAGAGAAGGAATGAACCCGAGAAGGCATGGGTTGCTGCCCGGTCTAGCTGGTTATCGATGCCCGACTTCACGTCTTCATAGGCACTGCGCTCCCCGGGATCAGTCGGCAGGGGATCGAAGGCCGGGCTTATGTCGGGGACCCGATCACCCTGGGAATCCACCTGTTCCGAGATCCGGATAGCGAGCTGGATCTTGTCGGTCGGGTCGATCGGGGCGTTCAGGACTATCGCGGTACCGGAGTTCAGCGCGTCGGTGCGTTGCGACTCGAGCTGGCTGGTGAAGATCGGGGTCAGGATGAGCAGGCCGATCACGACGCCCGCGTGACGCGCGGCGATCGTCCAGCCGCCATGGACCGCTGCGGCCGACTTGCCGCTGAGTGCGGCTTCGGTCAGGGCCGAGAGTACGAGGGCGAGACCGATGCCGGCCAGGATCTGCGGCGGGATGACCCAGATGATCAGGGCCT
>JBPPMI010000080.1:0-5131 GCA_051305975.1 Solirubrobacterales bacterium | reverse complement strand
CTCAAGGGCTCGATCGCCTCGACCGGCGTGGTCGGCGTCTGGGCCGGCCCGCGCACGCCCGGCACCGCCTACAACCTCCTCCACCACGCGCTCGGCGAGATGGATGGTGTGGGCGGAGTCTGGGGCCAGGTGGTCGGTGGCATGGGCATGATCTCCACCTCGATCGCCCGCTCGGCCGAGGCCAGCGGCGCAACGATCATCACCGATGCCGACGTCGCTTCGATCAACGTGAAGGGCCGCGCCGTCGCCGGCGTCACCCTCAGCACCGGGGAGGAGATCAACGCCCCGATCGTCGCTTCCGGCGCCCATCCCAAGTCGACGATCCTCGACCTGGTCGGCGGCGAGCACTTCGAGGACGAGGTCCGCACCGACATGGAGCGGTACCGCACCCGTGGTGGCTCGGTGAAGGTGAACCTCGTCCTGAACGAGGCGCCGCAGTACGCAAACGTCACCCCCGAGGAACAGAAGCTCCTGCTGAGCGCCGGCGTGAACATCTGCCCGTCGATCGACTACCTCGAAGCCTCGTGGCAGGACGCGCTCCAGGGTCGTCCGGCCGCCCACCCGTACGTGGAGGCCGAGCTGCCTTCGACTATCGACGACAGCCTCACCGACGACGACCGGCTGATCATGACCATGTTCACCCAGTTCGGCCCTTCCGAGGAGAGCGAATGGAAGGACGGCGACCGCGAGCGTTACGGCGAAACCTGCATCGACCAGCTGAACCGGTTCGCACCGAACTTCAAGGCCTCGGTCGACCAGCACGAGGTCCTCGCTCCGCCGGACCTCGAACGCATCTTCGGCCTCCAGGGCGGCTCGATCTTCCAGGGCGAGCAAGGTCTCAACCAGATGGCCTTCATGCGTCCGACCCCGGACATGGCCCAGTACGGCACCCCGGTCGGCGGTCTCTACCTCTGCGGCGCCGGCACCCACCCGGGCGGCGGAGTCACAGCAGCGTCGGGACACAACGCGGCACAGAGGATCCTGAAAGACAAGAAGAAGTCGAGGCTTCCCTGGAACCGCCGAAAGGCCTCCGTTTAGGAGGGGATCCGGGGAAAGATTTTTACGGTTGGGTGGGGTTCTCCGGCGAAAATCTTTCCCCGGATCCCCTCCTCACAGACCGAATACGCGACGCGCGTTTCCTTCGAGGTAGAGATCCTTCGCCTCTGCGTCGAGTTCAAGTGGGTCGAGATCTTTCAACGCCTGCTCGTGGGTCAGCATCGGGTAGTTCGTTCCGAACAGGACCCGGCTCCGCCCTGACTTCGACTTCATGTACTTCACGAGTTCGGGCGGGATTCGTTTCGAGGAATAAGCGGAAGTGTCGATGTAGACGTTCTCGTGCTTGCGGCAGACCGCGATCATTTCTTCGGTCCAGGGGTAGCCGATGTGGCCACCGACGATGACGAGTTCAGGGAAGTCGAGTGCGACCTGGTCGATGTTCGGGATCGGCCGGCCGGTCTCGGACGGGGGGAGCGGTCCGGTGTGCCCGACCTGGGTGCAGAACGGGACGCCGAGGTCGACGCAGGCGGCGAACAGCGGGTAGTAGCGGCGGTCGGTCGGCGGTGCCTCCCAGAGCCAGGGCACGACCCGCAGACCCTTGAAGCCGAGGTCCTCGACGCAATGCCGCAGTTCCCGCACCGCCTCCATCGGCTTGTTGAGGTTCACCGCGGCGAGCCCCGCGAAACGGTCGGGATACTCGGCCACCCACCCGGCCACCTCTTCGTTCGAAACGAGCGGCGGGAGCGGTCCAGGCGCTGAGCAACCCAAAGCCGACGTCGCCAGCGTCCATCGAGGCCACGGTCCCGGCCAGCGGCGGCTCGTCGAGCGGGGCCTCCTGCCTCGTCCAGCGAAGCAGGGTGTCGAGCATCTCGTGGGAGAAGAACCTTTGGGTCGGGTGCTGCATCCAGACGTCGATGGTCATGGGGGAAGCTTAAGTGGTCACCCAGGAACGGGGTCCGGGGCCGTAACCGGCCGCCCTGTCCCCGGGGTTCGCCAGCCGGCACTTGCGGTTCCCCAAGGACAAGAGCGCCGGACTGAAGAATGCCGGGCGCGTGGTCGACCACCCGCTCGGCTCCAAGTACAAGGGCCTGGCTGCCCGCCGGATCGCAGACGAGCACGACGTCTGGCAGGTGATCCAGCTGATGAAGCTGAAGTACGACCGGATAGTCGACCGGGTAAGTGTCCCGGTCAGCTGAGGTCCCGCTCAAGGAGTTTGTTGCCCTCCTCGAGCTGGCTGCGGGTCGCTTTGCTCACCGCGGTGACTCCGGTCGACCGGTTGATGCGGGCGTGGACCTCCCGATGGCTCTCGCCCGTCCTGCGGGAAACGTCCGCGACCATGGTCCGGCGCTCCCCACGCAGTCGCTCGCGGGCCTGAAAGGCTGACTCCCTCCCGGGCTCGGCCGGCGGAGCCTGCGCGGCGGGCGCCGGTGTCGCCGGTTTGATCGCCGGCTTCGCACGGCTGGTCGTCACGGCACCGGTGATCGCGGAGACCGACTCCGTCCGGGGTCCTCCATCGAGATCGTCGGTCGCGAACAGCTGCATCGTGGTCGAGGCGAGGATCGCTTCGTCGAGCTCGGCGGCGGTCGAACTCAGCACATGGAACCCGTCGCCTCCTTCGGCCCGCTCCGGGGGCTCGTTCTCCAGCTCCTCGAGTTCGCCTTCCAGCCCGGGCGCGAGGTCGATCGCGTGACGGCGTTCTTTCTCGATCTCGAAGGCCAGCTTCTTCAGTCGCTCGTCGGCCGGCAGGAGCAGGTAGCTCATCTGCCGCCTAGGGCTAGGGGTCACGCGGATGAAACGCCCGACCACCTGCCGGAAGAAGAGTTCCGTGCGGGCGGCCGTCGCGTAGACCCCGACCCTCAGGCGCGGGATGTCCACCCCTTCGGAGACCATCAGCACCGAGACCAGCCACCGCTTGTCACCGGCGGAGAAGCCGGCGATGCGGCGGCTGCCGTCGGGCTCGTCGCTCATCACGATTTCCGGGATCTCGCCGCAAATCATGCCCAGGCGGCGCGAGATCGCCCGGGCATGGTTCTGGTCGGACGCGATTACGAGCCCACCGGCATCTGGATGACCTCCGGTCCGGACCTCTTCCAGCTTCCGGTCGGCGTCGCGGAGGACCTCCCCCATCCAGTCGCCGCCGGCATCGAGCGCAGTCCGGAGGCGGCGTGCCGATTCGTTCGCGGGCAGGACCAGGTCGAAGTCGGCGGTGCGGATCTTGCCGTCGCTCTCCCATTCCATCTCGCCGTCGTAGGGCAGGAAAGTGACCGGCCGGCAGACCCGGTCGACCAGGGCGTCGGGATAGCCGTAGGTGAAGTCGGCCGAGCTCATGCCGTCGTCGCCGTAGGTGATCCAGGGGATCGCGGAATTATCGGAGCGGAACGGCGTTCCGGAGAGGAGCAGGCGGAAGGAAGCGTGCCCGAAAGCCTGCCTTGCGCTCACCCCCCAGCTCGCCTGGTCCCCCATGTGGTGGGGCTCGTCGGCGATCACCAGGGTTGGCCGGCGGGAAGACGCGGCGTGGATCGCGGGATCGGCCGCCACCGTCTGGTAGGTCACGGAGATCCCGTGGAAGTCATCGGTCTCCGGGCCGTCGGAGTTGGGCCGGTTCGGTTCGAGGTCGATGCCGCAACGCGCCGCGTCGTGCGCCCATTGGCGGCAGATGTGGGTGGTCGGTCCGACAACGACCACCCGCGAGACCCGGCCCGTGGTGAGCATCTGGTGCGCCACCCGCAGCCCGAAGGTCGTCTTGCCCGCGGCCGGGGTCGCCGACGCGAGGAAACTGGAGCCCCCATGGCTCTCCAGAGCGGCCAGTGCAGCGATCTGCCACTCCCGGAGGGGCCGGTCGGCGGGCCAGTCCGGCAATGATATCCGGGGTCCGGAGCCGGGGGATGAATAGGCGGAAGCGGTGCTCAAGGAGGGCGGACAGTACGCGTTCGGGCGGTCGGAAAGCCCGCCCCAGCCGATGCCGGATCGAGGTCCCCGACCGCGCTATAGTGCTTCGATTCTCCCCGGTTACGGTCCCGATCACGGAGGTTTCACCAGTGTCCGACCTCATCCTTCCCGACGATCCCGCCTACGATTCCGCGCGGCTGGCCTGGAACCTCAGCGCAGACCAGAAACCTGCAGCCGTGACGATCGCCGAGTCCGTCGACGATGTGAAGGAAGCCATCGCCTGGGCCAGCGAACACGGTCTCAGGGTGGCGAACCAGACGACCGGCCACGCAGCGGGAGTGCTGCCCGGACTCGAAGGCGCCCTGCTGCTGAAGACGATCCTGGATGAAGCGGTCGAGATCGATGCCGAGGCCCGGACCGCCAGGGTCCCGGCAGGCGCCACGTGGGACGGCGTGATCACCGCGGCCGCCCCGCACGGCCTGACCGCGCTCCACGGCTCCTCGCCTTCGGTCGGGGTCATCGGCTACCTCCTGGGCGGCGGACTGAGCTCGTACGGCAGGTCGCACGGCCTGGCCTGCAACCACGTCGACGCTTTCGAAGTGGTCACCGAAGACGGCAACGAGCTCCAGGTGGACGCCACCCGTGAACCCGACCTCTTCTGGGCCCTTCGTGGCGGTGGTGGCGGGCTTGCCGTCGTGACCGCGGTGGAGATCGAACTGTTGCCGCTGGCCGAGGTCTTCGCCGGCGCGAGCTTCCTGCCGATCGACAAGGCCCCCGAAGCCCTCGGCGCCTGGATCAACTGGACGGCCACGGCCAACGATTCGACCACCTCGAACTTCCGGATCCTGCGAATGCCCCCGTTCGAAGAGATCCCCGAGCCGATCCGCGGCAAGGCCGTGGTCTGCGTCGACGGCGTTTCGATCGACCAGGCATCAGGCCAGGAGCTGGCGAACCTGCTCGGGGCCATTGGCGAGCCACTGATGGGCGGCTGGGGAATCCAGCCGACCGCCGCCGTCACTCGTCTCCACGGCGACCCCGAGGAGCCCATGCCCAGCACCGCTGACGCGGTGATGCTGGAGCGGCTCGATGCAGATGCCGCCCGGGCGTTCCTCGGTGCCGTCGGGGGCGACACGACCTCTTCGCTCGTGACGGCCGAGATCCGGCACGCCGGCGGTCAGCTTGGCCGGCCGGCCAGTGACGGCGGCGTCCTCGACCGGCTCGCCGCCATGCCGGTCCCGAACAGCAG
>JBPPMI010000079.1:0-12706 GCA_051305975.1 Solirubrobacterales bacterium | reverse complement strand
AGTGGTGTCGTCGATCGCCGCTTCGAGCGCGGCAGCTTCGGTCAGGCCGTCGACCAGGGGAACCTCGGTCAGTTCGGCGCCGAATCCGACGGCGTGGGTCCTGAGGGTCTCGCGGCTGTGCGGGTGGACGCCACGCGAAGCGACCAGGCCGGTGCGGCCCGTGGCGCTCATCGCGAGGTAAGCGGCCGAAGCCGATGCGGACGGTCCTTCGTAGAGGCCGGCGTTCGAGACCGGCAGCCCCGTCAATTCCGACATCGCGGTCTGGAACTCGAACATCACCTGGAGGCCGCCCTGCGAGACCTCGGGCTGGTACGGCGTGTAAGGAGTGAGGAACTCGGACCGGCTGGTGATCGCATCGACGATCGCGGGCACGTAATGGTCGTACATGCCGGCGCCGAGGAAGGTGGGGATCTCCTCCGCGTGGTTGTTCCACTCGGCGAGGCCCGCGAGGCGCTTGTAGACCTCGGGCTCGCTCAGACCTTCCTCCAGGTCGAGGGGGCGGCCGAGCTTGATCGCGTCAGGGATCTGCGCGAAGAGCTCGTCGATCGAATCGATGCCGATCGCGGCCAGCATCGCCGCCTGGTCGTCAGAAGTTGCTGGTGTGTACCCGGCCAAGCGTCTACTCCAGCGAGGCAGTGTAGGCGGCGGAATCCATCAGCTGGTCGGCTTCGGATGCATCGGACAGGCGGATCTTCACGAGCCAGCCCGTCTGGTACGAGTCGGCGTTGATCGATTCGGGGGCGTCGGCGAGAGTCTCGTTGACCTCGATCACCTCACCGGACAGCGGCGCGATGACGTCGGAGACGGCCTTGACCGACTCGACTTCCGCGTACGGCTCGTCCTTCTTGATCTCGGCACCGACCTCGGGACCGTCGTAGAAGACGACCTCACCGAGGGAGTCCTGGGCGTACCAGGTGATTCCGAGGGTGGCTTCGCCGCCATCGATTCGCGCCCAGTCGTGTTCCGGGTGGTAACGCAGGTCTTCGGGATAGCTCGCTTCGGACAAGATCATTTCTCCTTGGGATAAAGGGGCTTGGAGCTTACGCGGGCCGGACGACGCTTCCCGCGGACGTCGATTTCCACTTCTGTGCCGGGTTCGGCGAGATCGGACCTGACGTAAGCCATGCCGATGCCTTTTTCCAGCGACGGCGAGAAGGTTCCGCTCGACACCTCGCCGACGACTTCATCGCCGATCATCACCGGATTCCCCTGGCGCGGGATGCCGGGACCTTCGATGACGAACGGGGCCAGCTGCTCGTCGGTGCCGTTGGCGCGGAGCACGGCGACCTTGTCGCAGCCGATGAAGCCTGTGGCTTCCTTGCAGGCCCAGCCGAGCCCGGCCGAGATCGGGTCGATGTCGGTCGAGAGGTCGTTGCCGTGGAGGTGGAAGCAGACCTCGAGGCGAAGGGTGTCGCGGGCGCCGAGGCCGCAGGGGACGACACCGGCGTCGACCAGTTCCATCCAGATGGCCGGGGCGATGTCGGGATCGACCAGCAGCTCCACCCCGTCCTCGCCCGTGTAGCCGGTGCCGCAGATCAGGGCCGGGCGGCGGCCGACCTGCTGCGCCAGCACCCCCATGCGTGGCGGAAGTTCGATGTGAAGCTGGTTCTGGACGATCTGACGGGCATGCGGACCCTGGACGGCGAGCATCGCGTAGCTGGAGCTCGCGTCCCGCACGTAGACGTCGAAGTCACGGGCGAACCGGCCGAACTGCTCGAGGTCGACCTCGTGGTTGCCAGCGTTGGTGATGACCAGGTACCGGTCGTGGGCGAGTCGGTAAACGAAAAGATCGTCGATGACGCCTGCCTCGTCGTTCAGCAGGCACGAATACTGGGCGCCGCCGATCTGGATCTTCGACACGTCGTTGGAGACCATCCGCTGGAGGTAGGCGAGCGAACCGGGCCCTTCGACTTCGATCTCGCCCATGTGCGAGGTGTCGAAGATTCCGGCGTGAGTGCGCACGGCGATGTGCTCTTCCTTGATTCCGTCGTACGAAACGGGCATCATCCATCCGGAGAAGGGGACCATCTTCGCGCCGGCTTCAATGTGGGTGTCGAAGAGGGAGGTGCGGCGTTCAGTCTGAGCAGTCGTCACTCGATCATCGTAAGGCAAGCAGCACACGGGGACTGCCTGAGCGGCGCCTGGCTTCGTCGACGCCCGGAATGGTCAGCTCAGGTACGTGGGTACGATCGCGGACACATTCCGGGCTTTACTCCTTGCCAGCCGCTCGCAGGCAGCCCCCGTGCACCACTTGCTCGAAGTCTCGAACGGCGGAGCGCTCAGTCTCTGAGGAACGGCGGTACTTCGATGTCGCTGTCCCCTACTCGCAGGTTGCTCAGATCGGAATCGTCTCCGGCAACCCTCTTGCGGCTCTCGTAACGGCGGCGCACCCTCTGGGGTGATCGCGCCAGGAGTTCGAATCCCTCGAAGCCGGTGGCGATGACCGTCACGCGAACTTCGTCAACCATCGACTGGTCGACGACCGAGCCGAAGATGATGTTGGCGTTGGGATCGGCCTCTTCCTGGATGAGCTGTGCCGCTTCGTTGACTTCGAAGAGGCCCAGTTCCTCCGGACCGGTGATGTTCAGGAGCATGCCCGTGGCGCCCTTGATCGATTCTTCGATCAGCGGCGATGTGATCGCTGCCTTGGCGGCGTCGATCGCCCGGTTCTCGCCCTGGCCGGATCCGACACCCATCAGGGCCGATCCGGCGTCGCGCATGATGGTTCGCACGTCGGCGAAGTCGAGGTTGATCAAACCGGGAATCGTGATCAGGTCGGTGATGCCTTGAACTCCCTGACGCAGGATGTCGTCCGCCATCTTGAACGCGTCGAGGACGCTGGTCCGGCGTTCGACCGCCTGGAGAAGCTTCTCGTTCGGGACGATGATCAGCGTGTCGACGTG
This sequence comes from Solirubrobacterales bacterium, assembly GCA_051305975.1. Classification (GTDB taxonomy): domain Bacteria; phylum Actinomycetota; class Thermoleophilia; order Solirubrobacterales; family 70-9; genus 67-14. The sequence goes on along the minus strand of JBPPMI010000079.1, from coordinate 9,803 downwards.
GTTGCGCAGCTTCTCGATGCCTTCCATCGCGTTCTGCATGCGTTTCTTCCCTTCGAACTCGAAGGGTTTCGTGACCGCGCCCACCGTGAGCGCTCCGATCTCTTCTTTGGCGATCTCGGCGATGACCGGTGCGGAACCGGTGCCGGTTCCTCCGCCCTCGCCGGCCGTCACGAAGACCATGTCGGCGCCCTTGAGCGCTTCCTTGATCTCGTCACGGGTCTCGGCCGCGGCGCCCGCGCCGATCTCCGGCCGGCCTCCGGCCCCGAGTCCGCGAGTGAGTTCCTGTCCGATTGAAATCTTGATGTCGGCGTCGCAGGCCTGAAGGGCCTGGGCGTCGGTGTTGACCGCAATGAACTCGACGCCGCGTACTCCTGCGTCGACCATGCGACTGACTGCGTTGGTGCCGCCGCCGCCGCATCCGACGACCTTTATTACCGCTAAGTATGTGGTTTCCATCTCCCGATCCGAATCCGGTTGAGGTGTGAGTTGAAGCCTGTTTGCTGAATGAGTTGAATTGAAGGGTGATTCTGAGTTGAAGCTTTCCGACGGCTGAGCCTGCATCCCCGGTTCAGGGTTGACCTACCCGTCCGGTTATCGGAAATTGCGCTCAACGTAGGGCATTCTGGCATGTCTGTCAACGCGCCGCAGGCCATCCTGCAGACAATAGTCTCCACTATGACTTGAGGGTTTCAAGACCCTCAAGCTATGATCGAGGGTTAGGTTCGCGTTACTGACGTGACGTCCCGCCCGCGCCGGGAAAACCTGCTTCTATGCCAGTTGCCGCATCTACGGGCTCAGCCCGGGGGCGGCACCGTTTCGGGGACCCCCGGAACCGCTTCCGGGACCGTTTCGGGCACATCTTGTCCCCGAACCGCCGGTCGCCGGGGAACCGAGAGGTCTACATAACCAGCTTCATAAAGGTCAGGGTCGGCAATCACCGATGCCGCCGCCCGCCATTTCTGGTCGGCCTTGGAGGCGTCGCCGAACAGCAGGACGAGCCCGTTCGAGAGGGTAACTTCAACCCCGTCCTTCCGGAAGTCGCTTCCAACCACGTAGGAGCGGAGGGCGGTCGGAACCGCACCCAGCACCAGCGCCTGGACCAGGGTCCTCCCCTCGAGCTGCGGCCCGGCCGGCGGATCACCGGCTTCGATCTCGGGCAGGGTCTCGGTTCCCTCTCCCGCCGATCCGAGGACGGTGCCGTCGGTGGCGATCAACAGCCTGTCCGCACCGGTGTCGAAGACGGATCCGTCGGTTCTCTGATCGACGGTGACGGTCGCCGAGTTCGGAAAGCTCGCCTCGATGCTGGCAGAGCGGACCCGCGGGAATCTCGAGAGTTCTTCGTCGAGGACCTCGGGCTTCAGGTGAAGGGTCGTCATCTCCCCCGCTGCCACTTCCACCGCGTCCCTGATCTGCTTGCCCTCCTCGGTCTCCGTGGTCACCCCGTCGACCTGGAGGTCACGGATCTCGACCAGCGAGGAGTCCCGCAGCCAGTACTGGTACCCGGCGAACAGGCCGACGCCGGCCAGCAGCAGGAGGACGGCCATGACCGTGAACCGCCGGCGGCGCCGCTCACGTTTCCGGGCGAGTTCGGCGGTGTGCTGGACCGTTGACCTGCGGCCGGCCATCTCAGCCGTTCCAGTCGTCGGGCCAGTCGATCCGGCCGAGGACCTGGACCTCGGGCTCGAGCTCGATGCCGAACTCCTCGCGGATCCGCCGCTTCGCCGCCGCCATCACCGCGATCACGTCGGCGGTCGTCGCCTCCCCCGTGTTCTCGACGAAGTTCGCGTGCTTCTCGGCGAGCCTCGCGCCACCAAGGGTCATTCCGCGGCATCCGGCCGCGTCGAGGAGCTGGCCCGCACTCCGTCCTTCCGCGCGGGGATCGTCGGGATTCTTGAAGGTCGAGCCGAAGGTCTTGATCCCGGAGGGCTGAGCCTCCTTCCGCCATTCGCGCATCTCACCGAGGGTGGCCCGGACCTTGTCCGGATCTTCCTCCCTCAGGTGGAACGAGACCCGCGATACGACTTCCCCCGGGGTCAGGTTCGATTCGCGATAGGAGAAACCGAGGTCGGACGGCAGGCGCCTCTCGACACCATCGGCGGTGCATATCTCGACCCACTCGAGCACTTCTTCGAGCCGGCCCCCGTAGGCGTTGGCGTTCATGCGGACCGCGCCGCCCGCAGTGCCGGGGATGTTGACAGCGAACTCGAGCCCGCCGAGGCCCCAGCCCGGCGTTTTCGCCGCAACCGATGGCAGCCTCGCCCCTCCGCCGCAGATCAGGTCGACACCGTCGCGCCCGGTTGCGACCAGTTCGCCGTCCAGCTTGATCGCCAGACCGTGGAAGCCGTCGTCGGCCACCAGGAGGTTGGAGCCCGATCCGACCATCCCGATCTCGATCTTGCCATCCCTCGCCCAGGCAAGAATGCTGACCAGCTCTTCGGAAGTCTCGGGCCTCGCGAACCAGTCGGCGTTGCCTCCGGTCCGCACCGTGGTCAGACGGGACAGCGGGTGATCGGCGACGACGCCATCGGGCGGCCCGCTCATTCCGTTCCCTGTCCAGGTCGCACAGCGAGACCGTTCTCAGCTTCTATCGAGCGAAGTGACCTGGATTCCAGGTCACTGACCAGCCTGTCCGAAAGCTTCGTGATGTCCCCGGCCCCCAGGGTTACGACTATGCGGCCATCCGCGAGCCGGTTCCGCACCGCGGCTTCGGCCGAATCCAGTTCCGGGGTCCACCAGGCGCTGCGCCCGCCGGCGCGGTCCGCCGCCGCGCGCAGCACATCCAGGCCGCTGACACCTTCGAACGGGCCGACCGGCAGTTCCCGGGCGGGATACACGTCGAGCACGAAGATCTCGTCGGCCACGGCGAGGGCGGCTCCGAAAGCTTCGGAAAAGACCTTGGTCCTCGAATAGAGGTGGGGCTGAAACACGGCGATCAGGCGATCCGGCTCGAGCTCGCGCAGCGCCGTGAGGGACGCCTTCACTTCCGTCGGGTGGTGGGCGTAGTCGTCGTAGACCCGGGCCCCGTGGCTCGTTCCCTTGAATTCGAGACGGCGCTTGACCCCGGGGAAGTCGGCCAGGGCTTCGGCGCCAGCGGCTTGATCGATGCCGGCCAGTCCGAGAGCACTGATCGCGGCCCGAGCGTCGAGGACGTTGTGGTCGCCGGGAACGAGCAGTCCGAACCTTTCGGGACCGGGAGCACCGAAGTCGAATCCAGTCACCTTCTTGCCACCCAGGGCCTCGGCCATCTCGGTCTCGTCGGCCGGCAGCGCCACCCCGTCCGCCTTGCCGACGAATTCGGCGAAAGCAGACCGCAGCTCGGCCAGGCCGTTCCAGCGGGAGTGGTGGTCCATCTCGATGTTCGTTACCACCGCGATCTCGGGATCGAGCACGAGGAAGCTGCCGTCGCTTTCGTCGGCTTCGACGACGGCCCACTCCCCCTCGCCCCAGCCGCTGTTGGCAGCGTCGCCATCCGGACCGACCCCCGGCAGCTCGCCGCCGACGAAGAAGGCGGGGTCAAGTCCGAGTGCCTTCATCGCCCAGATCAGCATGCCGGTTGTAGTCGTCTTGCCGTGGGTTCCGGCGACGGCGATCGTCCGTTTGGCGGCGCAGAGTTCGGAAAGCAGGTCCGACCGGTGGAGGATCCTCAGCCCGCGTTCCCGGGCCAGGGCGAGCTCGGGGTTGTCGCCGGCGATGGCGGTCGAGATCACGACTTCGGCACCTTCGGGTAGTCCGTCGGCGTCGTGCCCGACCCGGGCGTCGATTCCCGCGGCGAGCACTCGGGCGAAATAGCTCGACTCGGACCGGTCGCTGCCCGACACTGTCGCCCCGAGACCGGCACAGACGAGGGCGAGGCCGCTCATGCCGGCGCCGCCGATGCCGATGAAGTGGATCTGGCGCCCGGTCCAGTCGGCGGTACTCATGACCGGGCTCCAGCGGCGGCAAGCACCTGTTCGGCAATGTCCCGCGCGGCATCGGGCCGGGCAAGCGCCAGCGACGCACGGCTCATCTCGTCCAGGGTGGCCCGGTCGGCGAACAGTCCCGTGACGACTTCGGAGATCAGGTCGGCCGAAAGGTCGGTATCGCTGATCGACCTTGCGGCACCCGCGTCAGCCATCCAGTTCGCGTTCGCGGTCTGGTGGTCGGCGGTCGCGTGCGGGTACGGAATCAGGACGCCAGGCCGGCCGGTTGCGGTCAGTTCGAAGATCGATCCACCGGACCGGCCCAGCACCAGGTCGGTGGCAGCGAGCGTGTCGCCGAGGTCGGGTTCGTACTCGATGAGCGTGTACCCGTCCGCGTATTTCGCGCCGGCCAGCCGTTGCTTCAGCTCGGGATAGTCGCGCTTGCCGGACACGTGGACCACGTCGAACTGCCGGCCTTCGCGCTCGGCGAACGCCTCGACCGCGGCCCGGTTGATCGTCCGGGCACCGAGGCTGCCTCCCATGACCAGCAGGGCCATGGAGTCCGGGGCGATCCCGAAGCGCTGACGGGCCTTCACCCGGTCTCCGGCGAGAACGGCCCGGTTGACCGCGCGGCCGGTCACCATGAACTGCTTGCCTTCGAGCCCTTCGATCGCGAAGGCCAGACACACCCGGTCGGCTCTCTTCGACAGCAGCCGGTTGGCCAGGCCGAGGTGCCGGTCGGCTTCGGTGAGCACCAGGGGAAGTTTCATCGAGCGGGCGGCGAGCCCGGCCGGACCGGCGACGAACCCGCCGCCGCCCATGACCACTTCCGCCTCACGGGTCTTCAGCAGCTTTCTCGCCTTTGGCATGGCCAGAGCCGCCTGCGCTGCGGCCCGCGCCGCCTTCAGGGGGTTCTTCCGGTCGATGCCGGAAAGGTCGAGCAGGTCGATCTCATAGCCGGCCTGCGGCACGAGCTCCGCCTCGACCCGGCCCCGGGCACCGAGGAACGTGACCGTCGCCCCACTACGACTGAGCTCGTCGGCTACGGCCACGGCCGGAACTACGTGTCCCGCCGTTCCGCCCGCCGCTATAACGACTCTGGGCACTGCCAGCCGTCCTTCGGTTGGGTGTTCTGACTCGCTGGGATTCAACGAGGCGCAGTTTCGCAACTCCCCCGCGGCCTTGTGGCACCGTCCTGCGCGCTTCGCCGAGGTGCCCTCCCCGGGCCACGTTGAGGATCAGTCCCACCGCCATCAGCGTGACGATCAGGCTGTTGTTGCCGTACGAGACGAGCGGCAGCGGGATGCCGGTGAGCGGGGCCATGCCCATCACCGCGTAGAGGTTGAGGCTGGCCTGGACCAGGATCAGCCCGGTGAGTCCGGCGGCGAGGATCCGCCCGTAGTCGTCCTTCGCCTTGCGGGCTATCTGGAATCCCGCGTAACCGAAAAGGCCGAAGACCAGGATCAGAAGGCCGAATCCGATCAGCCCGAATTCCTCTCCGATCACTGCCGAGATCATGTCGGTGTGGGCTTCCGGCAGGTAAAAGGCCTTCTGCACGCCGTTGCCGATGCCGACCCCGCTGAAACCACCGGAACCGATCGCGATCTTCGCCTGGATGATCTGGAAGCCGGAACCGGTCACATCGGTGTCGGGATGAAGGAAGGTGAGCAGCCGGTCGCGCCGGTACGGGGCGGCCAGGGCCATGACGAGGCCGAGCGATGCGATCCCGCCAAGCAGGAGGCCGAGGTCCCGGGGCCGGGCGCCGGCGCTGAAGAGCGTGATGCCGACCGCGAACAGGGCGACCATCATCGTCCCCATGTCCGGCTGCATCATCACCAGGGCACAGGCGGCTGCCGTGAACAGCAGGTACGGCCTCATCTCCTTGACCGAAGTCAGCCGGTCGGGCCGGTTGGCGAAGAAGTACGCCCCATAGAGGACCAGTGCCAGCTTGAGGAACTCGGCCGGCTGGATCTGGATCGGGCCGGCGATGAACCAGCCCTTGGTCCCGTTCACCGCGGTGCCGGCGAGCAGCACTGCCGCCAGCCCGGCCAGGGTGACGCCCATGAAGAGCGACGTGTTGTCGTGGATGAAGGAGAGCTTCCGGCGGGCGATGAAGTGCATCAGGATCAGGCCGATGACTGCCACGATCAGGGTCTTCTTCAGGTAGAAGGCGCTGTCGGACAGGCCGCCGTCCGAGAGGATCCGGGTGGTCGAGCTGGCCGAGAAGACCATCACGGCCCCGAATGCGAGGAGGATCAGGGTCGCCGTGAGCAGCAGGTTGTACTCGACCGAGGTCGGCGCCTTTTCCTGCTTGCCCCTCTGCTTCGCCGGCGGGCGGTCGAGCCGGGGCCGGAGCACGGGCTTCTTCTTCCGGCGGCGGTCAGGCATCGACCCGGCCCACCAGTTCCCGGAAGCGTTCGCCGCGCTCTTCGTAGTCACCGAACTGGTCGAAGCTGGCGCAGGCCGGCGACAGCAGCACGGTTTCGCCGAGCAGGGCGTCCGCCGATGCGCGTTCGACGGCGCCCGCGAGGTCGCCGCAGTCATGGACCGTAGTTCCCGACCGAATTGCCGGTTCGAGGGCGACCCTCAGTTCACCAGCAGCCTCTCCGATCAGGTAGACGGCGCGGCAGTGTTCGGGGACAACCGGAGCGAGTGGCCGAAAGTCCTCGCCTTTCAGGCTGCCGCCGAGGATCAGGTGGACGCCACTCTCGAACGATTCGAGGGCGGTGCGTGTCGCTTCCACGTTGGTCGCCTTGGAGTCGTTCACGTAGCGGACTCCGCCGATCTCTGCGATCGGTTCGAGGCGGTGCGCAACCCCGCCGAAGCTCCGGAGGCCCTGGGCGACCTGGTCGGCCGGCATCCCGAGGCTGAGCGCCCCTGCCGCGGCAGCCATCGCGTTGGCGACGTTGTGGCGGCCGAGGATCCGGAGCTCGGAGACGTCGATGAGGTCGGTGCCGTCCACGCGGATAGTGTCGCCGGCAAGGGTGAGGTCGAAGCCGGATTCGCCCTCGGCCGTGTGGAACCGGACGACCGCCGCGTCCCCTGGGGGCTCGATCGCCGCGAGGAAGGGATCGCCGGCGTTGACGACGGCGACGTCGCCTTCCACCTGGTTGCGGAAGATCGCCAGCTTCGCGTCGCCGTAGGACTCGAGGTCCCCGTGACGGTCAAGGTGGTCCGGAGCGAGGTTGAGGAAGACGGCGACTTCGGGTGAGAACTGGACGGTGTCCTCGAGCTGGAAGCTGGAGCATTCGCAGACGATGGTGCGTTCGATGGCCCCGGCTGGAAGGGCCGAGAGCGGGCTGCCGACGTTGCCGACCGCTTCGACCGGCAGTCCGGCCGAGCGGAAGATGTGGGCGGCCATCTCGGTCGTGGTCGTCTTGCCGTTGGTGCCCGTGATGGCGAGGAAGCGGCCTTCGACCAGCAGCCAGCCGAGTTCGAGTTCGCCGATGACGGTCAGGCCCCGCTGCCGCGCTTCGGCAACCACCGGGGCCCCGTTCGGCACGCCCGGGCTCTTGACGACGACCGCGACGCCTTCGAGGTGTCCGGTGCCGTCGGTCCCGGTTTGGTAGCCGATCCCGGCGGAATCGAGCTCGTCGAGGCCCCCGGGAGTCCCTGAATCAACTCCGAAAACGGCTTGTTCAAGCGATTTGAGGGCGAGTGCCGCGGCGATACCGGATCGAGCGAGCCCAACGACCAGAAACGGTCCCGACGGGAGTGGTGGGCGCACCTTCGATGAGTGGACGAATTCCACTCATACTCCTTCGCTCCGGGCCCCCCGAAACCTGCTTCGGAAAGCGGAAACTCCCGCTTCTCCTAGCCGCCGATCGACTGCTGGTAGATCGAGAATCCGATACCGCTGCAGACGGCCGCGATTATCCAGAATCGCAGCATGATTTTCGTCTCCGACCATGCCATCATTTCGAAGTGGTGATGGAGCGGCGCCATCAGCAGGACCCGCTTGCCGAACGACTTGAAACTGAAGACCTGGATGAGGACGGAGAGTGCCTCGATCACGAAGATGCCTCCGATGATTATCAGGAGGATCTCCGTCTGGGTCATCACCGCGAGCGCACCGATAGCTCCGCCGAGGCCCAGTGATCCCGTGTCCCCCATGAAGATCGTCGCCGGAAACGCGTTGAACCAGAGGAAGCCGATGCAGGCGCCGACCAGGCAGACCGCGAGCAGTGCCAGGTCGTGCTGGCCGACAGTGATGTAACAGATGGCCGTGTAGGTCATGAGCACGATCGCACTCGATCCGGCAGCGAGTCCGTCGAGGCCGTCCGTCAGGTTGACGCCGTTGGTCGCACCCGCGATGACGAGGAATACGAGCACGAAGTAAGCGACCGGGCCGATGTCGAGACTGATGTCCGAAATCCGGAACAGGAGCACTGGTTCTAGACCTACCTCGTGTCGCGCGACCCACCACAGTGCGAGCGCCAGGAAAACCTGGCCGAGCAGCTTGTACCGGGCGGAAAGCCCGAGGGAGCGCCGTTTGACGATCTTGATGTAGTCGTCGGCGAAACCCAGGGCAGCGCAACCGATCGCGACGAAGAAAACGGTCATGGCGGCCGTGCTGCGGTCGGACAGTACGAGGAACGGCACGATGATCGCGGTGAAGATGATCAGACCCCCCATGGTCGGCGTGCCGGCCTTGGTCTGGTGCCCGGCGGGGCCTTCCTCGCGGATGTGCTGGCCGAATTCCCGGCCTCGCAGGAACACGATGAAGCGCGGCGACAGGAACAGGCAGATCAGCATCGAGGCGAGGGCGCCAATGACGATTTCTCCCATCAGGCCACCGTACCCTGATCCTGGCGCTCGGCCACTAGACGTTCGGCCACGACTTCGAGTCCGGCGGAGCGGGAGCCCTTGACCAGCACCACGTCACCCTGTCTGACCAGGCCGGAAACGAGGTCGGCAGCGGCTTCGGGCGAGTCGACCAGATCGTCGGGGTTGTATTCGGAGGCGATGTCCCCCACCCCGATCAGGAGGTCGATCCCGTGTCCACGGGCGTACTCGCCGATTTCGCGGTGGAAGCGCACTTCGTCGGGTCCGAGCTCGCCCATGAGGCCGAACACCGCGATCTTCCGGGGCCGGTCGATCCCCTCCAGATAGTCGATCGCGGCCCGCATCGAGAGCGGATTGGCGTTGTAGCAGTCGTTCACGACCAGAACGTCCCGGTCGAGGGTGATGTGCTCTCCCCGGAGCTTCGAGAATTCGATCAAACCGGCCCGTGACGAGAGTTCCCCGAGCGAGGCGCCGGTGGCCAGTCCCGCCGCGACCGCTGCGAGGGCGTTCGTCAGGTTGTGGCCTTCGGTGAAAGGGAAGTCGAAGTCCTCCCGGCCGGCATCCGTCCCGATGGTGACGAGCATCCCGGAACCCCCCGGGGCCGCATGGATGGTCTGGACGTTGCCGCCCGGCCCGAACCGGACCAGGTTGGGCAGCTCGCCCAGGTGGGGCTCGAGCGGACCGGCATCCACCGGCACAACCAGCGCTCCGCCGGGCTTCAGCCCGCCGATCAGTTCCGCCTTGGCGGCGGCCACGGCCTCGATCGACCCGAGCAGCTCCACGTGGACCGGCCCGACGTTGGTGATCACGCCGATATCCGGCTCCGCGATCCCGGTCAGCTCCTGGATCTGCCCGGCGCCGCGCATCGCCATTTCGAGCACGAGCGTCTCGGTTCCGGAAGAAGCCGAAAGGATCGTCAGCGGCAGGCCGATCTCGGTGTTGAAGTTCTCGGCCGATGCGTGGACGTTGCCCGGCAGGATCGCCCGGGTGATGTCCTTGACCGACGTCTTGACGACGGAACCGGTGACGCCGATCACCTGCGCGCCGAGTTCACGCCGCCAGGCCCGGGCCAGGCCCTGGAGCGCCAGCAGCGGATCTTCGGTGACGAATACCCAGCCG
>JBPPMI010000078.1:0-4984 GCA_051305975.1 Solirubrobacterales bacterium | reverse complement strand
CGGGTGTGGATGAACGATTGACCGCCATGTCGCATGACTATAGATACAGACCGGGCATTGTTCAACAATCGAGCGTGGGCAGACGAAGGGGGGCCGCTGGGGCGACGCTCTTCAGTTGAACCTGCTGCCGGCGTGTTCGGACATGCGGGGAAGAAGGAAACCGGGGATGGCGAGGATGATGCAGACGGCGATGATCGCGGCTCAAGTCGGCGCAGAAAGCGAAAGTGGCGGCCTGCGACTGATTACGCTTGCGTCTGATTGAATCGGGCGCATGCAGAATCTCGTCTTCCTCAAGGACTTTGACCTCCCGCCCGAAAAGGTGTTTGCCTTCTTTTCGCGGCACGAGAATCTGGGAGGGGTCCTCGGAGCCGAGGTGACCCGGATCAAGGACGGCACCGATGGCGACCCCGACGGGGTCGGTTCGGTCCGCCGACTGAAGCCCCCGGGGCCGGTGCCGGCGTTCGAGGAAACGACGCTCCGGATCGTGCCGAACGAAGAGATCGACTACGCCGTCACGAGAGGCACGCCGCTGAAGGACCACCTCGGAGAGATGCGGTTCACCCCGAAGGGGTCAGGCACTCATCTCGAGTGGAAGATCATGATCGACGCCAGCATCCCCGGCCTCGATTTCGTCATTGGCAAGGCGCTGCTGCGAACGATCGGCAAGGGCCTCGACGCGTTGAAGATCCCCGCCTGAACAAGAGGCTGGGTGCGTTCACTACGTCATAGATATAGAGAACGCACCCAGTCTCGTTTTACGGCTCTATGTGAACGACCAGCTTGCCGGTGTTCTTTCCTTCGAAGAGCATGTTGAGGGCGTTCGGCAGTTCCTCGAAGCCTTCGACCACCGTCTGCTCCGACTTGATCTTGCCTTCGGCCACCCACTGGGACAACTGGCCGATGCCCTCGCCGAAACGCGCGTAGTAGTCGAGGATGATGAAGCCCTGGAGCTTCACCCTCTGGATAAGCAGGTTGCCGAAAGTCCGCGGACCGGGCGGTAGTTCCTTTTCGTTGTAACCGGAGATGAGCCCGCACAGCGCTACCCGGCCATCCTTGTTCATCCGGCCGAAGACGGCTTCCATGATCTCGCCGCCGACGTTCTCGAAGTCGACGTCGATCCCGTTCGGCGTCGCCTCCTTGAGCTGGGCCCGCCAGTCGTCGGCCTTGTAGTCGACCGTGGCGTCGAAGCCGAGCTCGTCGACCAGCCAGGCGCACTTCTCCGGGCCGCCGGCGATGCCGACGACACGGGCACCCTTGAGCTTGGCGAGCTGGCCCGCAACCGAACCGACGGCTCCGGCGGCGGCGGAGACGACCACGGTCTCGCCCTCCTTCGGTTCACCGATCTCGAGCATGCCGAAGTAGGCGGTCAAGCCGGTCATCCCGAGGGTCCCGAGGATCGCCGCCGGCGGAGCCTCGACACCCGACGGCACCACCATCAGCGGGTTGGAATCGCTCGCCACGACGTAGTCCTGCCAGCCCGTGAGTCCGCTAACGAGTGAACCCACCGGGTAGTTGTCGTTCTTCGACTCTACGACCTCGCCGAGTCCGAGGGCACGCATCACTTCACCGATCGCGACCGGCGGCAGGTAGGTAGGCTCTTCGCCGATCCAGGTCCGGTTGGTCGGGTCGACCGAAATCCAGGTGACGTGGACGAGGGCCTCGCCGTCACCGATCTCAGGTATAGGTTCCGTCACCAGGTCGTAGGTGTTGCCGTCCACGGGACCGGACGGACGTTCAGCGAGCAGAAATCGGCGGTTCTCGGTTGTCATGAAGTCCATCCTAAGTCGCGAGTGCCTATCTTGCCTCTCGTGGAAGTCCGGATCGCAACCGAAACCGACATCGACGGTATCGCGGAGACGCTCACCTCAGCGTTCGCGACCGACCCGCTGTGGGGCTGGGCGTTCCCAGAGAGTTCGGACCTGAAAGTTTTCTGGGAGTTCTTCGCGGGGAGCGCCCTGCGATACCCGTGGACCTTCATCGCCGGTGACTTCGCTGCGGTCGCGGTCTGGATCCCGCCGGGCGGAATCGAGATGACTCCGGAAGAAGAGGTGGCGGCCGAACCCCTGCTCGAAGGGCTGATCGGGCCGCGGGCCACCGAGGTGATGGCCCTGATCCATGCCTTCGACGAGAACCATCCCACGGACCGGCCGCACTACTACCTCAGCCTTCTCGGCACTCGGGCCGACCACCGCGGCAGGGGAATCGGCATGGCCCTGCTCGCCGAGAATCTCGCGAGGATCGACGTCGAGCGAGCGCCGGCCTACCTCGAGTCGAGCAACCCGGCCAACGATGCGCGTTACGGAGGTCAGGGCTTCCACCGGATCGGCGGTTTCGACCGACCGGGCGGCTCTGCCCGGGTGTCCACGATGTGGCGCGACGCGCGCTGAGCTTGTCGCGCTCGTCTCCCGGGATCCTTTATCCGGGAGTTACAAACGGGTGGGAGCCTGCCGACATGCTGACCCGGGGCGCACACAGCAGGAGCGGGCTCCCACGACTGGCGATGGTCGCACTGCTGGCCGGAATGCTGGTAGCCGTCTCCGGTTTCGGCGGCTTTCCTTTCAGCTCGGCCGAGGCCGACTCGCCCCAGAAGCGGACAGGGAAGAAGATCGTGACCGGCGGTTCCGACTACGGGACCATGCTCTTCGACCGGAAGGACCAGGCGATCTACCTGTTCGACCTCGAGAAGGGCAAGCGCAGCAAGTGTTACGGCGCCTGTGCTGCCGCCTGGCCTCCGGTCCTGACCATGGGCAAACCGCGGGCAGGCGGCAAGGCCCGGCAAGGGCTTCTCGGCACGATCCGGCGGAGGGGCGGCGCCACGCAGGTGACCTACGGCGGCCACCCGCTCTATCACTACGCACACGAAGGGCCGGGCCAGGTCTTCTGCCATGACGTCTTCGAGTTCGGCGGCACCTGGCTGGTGGTCAGGCCGAATGGCAAGCCCGGTCCGACCTGAACGCCCCATGACCTGATCCGCCCTGCGCCCGGGCCCCGGCCAGCGGTTTTCGGAGACGAACGCCGGGGTAAAACGTTTCCATGAAGCCCATGTTCGCTCTTTATCTCGGCGGAATCGTGTTCGGGCTGGCGTTTGCAATGGCGGTCGGGTTCGGTGCTTCCTGATGAAAGAGTTCGCCCGGCACAATTCGCTGGGCCTCTTCTTCGGACTGCTGTTTCTGCTCGCCCTGGGCGGGCAGTCGATCGCCGGTCACAACGAATACAACGAGGACCAGATCATCCATGCAAAGGTGATGAACGAGAAGCCGGACACGATCAGCTACGGCGACTACCTGACCTCCCCGGATTTCAGTCGCGACGTCATGGAGAACTGGCAGTCGGAGTATCTCCAGTTCCTGCTCTACATAATGGCCACGGTCTGGTTCATCCAGCGCGGGTCGCCCGAATCGAAGCCGCCGGGCAAGGCCGGCACGGAAAGTGACAAAGAGCAAAAGATCGGGCCGTATTCGGATGAGGATTCACCGGCGCTCTCACGGGTCGGCGGGCTGGCGACATTGCTCTACTCCAATTCCCTGCTGATCCTGATGGGGCTGATCTTCCTCGCATCGTGGTTCGCCCAGTCGATCACCGGTCGGCCGGCCTACAACGCCGAACAGGCCGAGCACGGCCAGGCGGCGATCTCCTGGCTGTCGTACCTCGGTTCCTCCGACTTCTGGGAACGCACCCTGCAGAACTGGCAGTCGGAGTTCCTCGCGGTCGGCTCGATGGCCGTGTTCGCCGTCTACCTCAGGCAGCGGGGATCGCCCGAATCGAAACCGGTCGGGTCGTCCCACGAATCGACCGGCGTCGAAGGTTGAGTCGGACCCCGGGGCCTAGAGGTGCGGGTGGAGGTGTTTCTCCGCCATCTTCTTCAGGCCGACCCGGTCGATCTTTCCGGTCGGGTTGAGCAGCATCTCGTCGAGGAAGACGACCTCCTCGGGGGCCTTGTAACCGATGCGTTCGCGGGCGAAGACGATCAGATCTGCCGCTGTGGGCTTCTCGGCATCCGGCCTGAGGGTCACGTAGGCACGCACAGTCTCGCCGTGGACCTCGTCGTGGACGCCGACCGCACCGGCCATGTCCACGGCCGGGTGTTCGTCGAGGGCGCCATCGACCTCCTGCGGGCTGATGTTCGAACCGTCGTGGACGATCACCTGCTTCTTGCGGCCGAAGAACCAGAGGTAGCCGTCCTCGTCGATCCGGGCCAGGTCGCCCGAGTCGATCCAGCCGTCGTTCACGACCTCCAGGGTTGCTTGGGGCGCCTCCCAGTAGCCACGCATCAGTGCGTTCGTCTTGATGAAAACGCGTCCGACCGTTTCCCCGGTGAGCGGTTCGCCCTGGTCGTCCCGGACCTCGATCTCGTAACCGGCGATCGGCCGCCCGATCGATCCCTGCTTGATCGTGCCCGACGGCGGGTTCAGGGTGGCGAGTCCGACCTCCGTCATGCCGTAGCCCTCGTCGATCGGGAAGCCCGCGGCGGCAGCGAACTCGGTGAGCAGCTCGGTCGAGACGCTGTCGGACCCGGAGCGGGCGATCCGGAGAGATGAGAAGTCTTCCGGCTGCAGGTCATGGTCGCGGACCAAGCTGATCAGGGCCGCGGGGACCATCGCGATCACTGTCGGCTTGTGTTCGCGGAGCAGCGGCAGGACCTCGTGGCTGTCGAAGGTGCGGGCGAGAACGACCAGGCCACCGACCGCGAAGGTGCTGAGTGCCCAGAGGAACGAACCGATGTGCGACATCGAGGACCCGGGCAGGAAGGCATCGTCGGCCGTGAGTTCGAAGGCGGCTCCGGCGCTGGCGATCATCCAGCGCAGCGAATCGTTCGAGTGGGTCACGCCCTTGGCCGGGCCGGTGCTTCCCGAGGTGAAGAAGATCGCGGCCGCGCTTTCGGGATCGGACAGCGAGAAGGGGCGGTCCGGGACCGGCAGGGCGAGCAGGTCCTCGAAGGTGACGCCGGCATCGCCTTCACCGCCGTAGATGATCGTGCCGTGCT
>JBPPMI010000077.1:0-10162 GCA_051305975.1 Solirubrobacterales bacterium | reverse complement strand
AGGCCGAGCAGCACGGTGCCGTTCGGCAGCCAGAAGGGCATGCCGGGCGCTTCTTCACGCAGCATGAACAGGTCGAGCTGGGGTCCGAGGCGGCGGTGGTCACGCGCCTTCGCCTGCTCGATCCGCTCCAGGTACTCGGCGAGGTCTTTCTTGTCGAAGAAAGCGGTGCCGTAGATCCGGGTGAGCGTCTCGCGGTTTTCGTCACCTCGCCAGTACGACCCGGCGACCGAGTTCAGCTTGATCACCTTGATCTTCCTGGTGCCCGGGCCGTGCGGGCCGCGGCAGAGGTCCTCGAAGGGACCGTTCCGGTAGAGCGAGACGGTCTCGGCGCCTTCATTGGTGACGAGGTCTTCGATCAGCTCGACCTTGAAGTTCTCGTCTAACGCCTTGAAGATCTCGATCGCCTCTTCGACGGTGACGTCGCGGCGCTCGAACTTCTCGTCGGCCTTGATGTGTTTCTTCATGGCCGCCTCGATCGCCGGCAGTTCGGCGTCGGTGATCGTCACGTCCTCGGGGAACTCGAAGTCGTAATAGAAGCCGTTCTCGATGGCGGGACCGATCGTGACCTTGGTGCCCGGGTAGAGCTCCTGGACCGCCGTGGCCATCACGTGGGCGGCGTCGTGGCGGATCAGCTCGAGTCCTTCCGGGTCACGGGAGGTGATGACCGAGATCTCGTCGCCGTCGCTGACGGGAGCCGAGAGGTCGCGGACCTCGTCCCCCACTTTCAAGGCGAGGGCGGCGCGCGCCAGGCCCTCGCCGATCGCCATCGCGGCATCGGCACCGGTGGCCCCTGGCTCGAGTTCGAGGGCGGTGCCGTCAGGCAGGCTGACTGTCAGTTTTTCGGTACCAGCGGGCATCGGTCCATCGTATTCGGAGGGAACAAGGATCGGGGCGCGCCTGCGGTCGCCATAGACGTCTTGATCAACGCTTCGGGGTGATCAAGGCAGCGAGACCCTGAGCAGTTCGTTCACACGAGCAGCGAGTACCGCGTGGCCGTGCCTGGTCGAGCGGCTGGCGGTCATGTTGAACCACGCGTGGAGCATCGGCATGTGGTCCACCGAGACCTCCACCCCGGCCTCCGCCAACCGGTCGGCGTAGGCGACGCCTTCGTCCCGGAGCGGGTCGGCGATCGCGATCGAGACGTTTGCGGGGGCAAGACCGGAGAGGTCCGAAGCAAACAGCGGCGAAGCCCTTGGGTCTTCAGCGGCGCCTTCCGGGAGGAAACATTCCTCGAACCAGTCCATGCGGGACTTGGTCAGGTAGTACCCCTTGACGAACGTTTCGCGGGAAGCGAAGGAACCGGTGCAGTCGGTCACCGGGTAGATCAGCAGCTGACAGGCCGGCTGGGGATCTCCTGCCGCCTTCAGGTCGAGACAGAGAACGGTGGCCATCTGTGCGCCGGCACTGTCGCCCGAGACGCCGATCCGCGCCGGGTCGGCGCCGAACCCCTGCGGGTCCGCCGTCACCGCCTTCCAGGCCAGCAGGGCGTCTTCGGCCTGGGCCGGAAACCGGTGTTCCGGGGCGAGCCGGTATTCGACCGAGAGGACCCGCACACCCGCCTCGCGGGCGAGCCAGGCGCAGGCGCCGGAGTGCGATTCGATCGACCCCTGGACCCACCCGCCGCCGTGGAAATGGACCAGCAGCGGTCCGGAATCCGGAGCGCCATCGGGCGTGAACAGCCTGGAGTCCAGCTGACGTCCGTCGCCTTCCAGTGAGAAGTCCGCACGGGCGACTTCGGGGACCGGCAGGGTCACCGCTGCAGCCAGTACCTCGGTCTCCCGGCGGGCAGCGTCGGGTTCGTAGTCCTCCCTGTTCGCCTCCCGGGCGGTGAGCCTCGCCATAGCCCAGGAATCCGCCCTGAGACCTGCCGCTTCTGGCGGCGGATCACCGAAAACCCGTCGGAACAGACTATCCGGCAGGGCGAGCAGCCCCCGCAGGACTTTCCCGAGCACGGCTTTGACTATCGCTTCCCCGTTCACCGGCGCGATGTTATGGCTTTGGCGGTAATCCACGGATCTATAGTCAACTCATGGAATTCATCGACCTCTCCGCACCGATCGTCGCCAGCCCTCCCGACACCCCGGACGTCCTCCGGACCGAGATCGAACACAGCGATCACGCCGAAGGAGCAGCCGTGATCAAGGAGCTGTTCGGTGTCGAACCCGACCTGCTCCGCCACGGCGAAGGCTGGACCAACGACTTCTTCCTTCGATTCGGAACCCACAACTCGACCCATGTCGACGCACCGTGGCACTACAACTCGACGATCAAGGGCGAACGAGCCCAGACGATTGACGAGTTGCCGCTCGAATGGTTCGTGAATCCGGGCGTCGTGCTGAACTTCGACGGACGGGCGGACGGCGAAGTGATCGACACCCAGGACGTCGAAGCCGCCCTGGCCGAGGCCGGACACGACCTCAAGCCACTCGACATCGTGCTGGTGCGCACCGGTTGTGACAAGTGGGTCGACACGAACGAATACATGGCCCACGGCCCCGGGGTCAGCGGTGCCGCGACCGAATGGCTCTACGAAAAAGGCGTCCGCGTGATGGGTATCGACGCCTGGGGCTGGGACCGCCCGCTCTGGATGCAGGCGCAGGAGGCGATCGAGAAACAGGAGCAGGGCATCTTCTGGCAGGCGCACCAGGTCGACCTCGCCTACTCGCAGATCGAGCGCCTGGTCAATCTCGACAAACTGCCGCCGACCGGGTTCACCGTTTCCTGCCTGCCTCTGCCGATCGTCGGCGGAAGTGGAGCCCCGGCCCGCGTGATCGCGATGCTCGAACGCAACTGAGCGCGGCTACGCGGTTTATTCAGGCATGGGATCATCAGGAATGTCAAATTCAGGAACGGGTCCTGGCGCCTTGATCCCATGTTTCCGCGCGAAACGTCTGGCGGCGAGGCCCTACCGGGGACGAGCTGTCTGGATCATCGCTGCGCTTGGGCTGTTCGGCCTGCTGCCGGCCGCCGCGAACGCCGCGGACGCGAACCCCTGCAACGGCTCCGATCTCCTCTGTGGCAAGACGCTCGACCAGGTGGTCCTGCCCGGAACCCACAACTCGATGTCGGCCGCGGAGCTCGATTGGGCCATTCCGAACCAGACCTATTCGATTCCCGAACAGCTGACCCGTGGTGTGCGTGCGCTCTTGATCGATACCCACTACGGCAAGCCGGGGTCCAACGGGCGAATCGACGACTGGAAACCAAACACCGATGGTGATCCCCAAACCAATGGTGCCGGCACCTACCTCTGTCACACCTCCTGTTCCCTGGGTGCCTCGGACTTGAAAACGGAGTTGGGCAAGGTCGCGGGTTTCCTGTCGGCCAATCCCCGTGAAGTTCTCGTCTTCGTGGTTCAGAACGGAATCGACCCCGACGACTATGCAAAAGCCGTCTCCGCGAGCGGCTTGATCGACTATGTGTATCGGGGGTCGACCGAAGCCTATCCGACCTTGAATCAGATGATCAACCTGAATCAGCGAGTGGTCATGTTCTCCGAGGGCGATACCGGCTCGGTGCCCTGGTTCCACGACGGATACGCCGGAGCGGTACAGGAAACGCCATACGACTTTCGAAAGAACGAAGCCAATGAATCCCTCACCACCCATGGGGGCATCGACCTGCTGACCCAGCCCGCGACTCTCGGCTCGACCTGCCGGCCCAACCGCGGGGGTACCACCGGCAAGCTCTTTCTCATGAACCACTGGGTGAACGGTCCGCTGGACAACAGCAACCCGGTTGCACCAGATCCAGCGGTGGCAAAGCTCCTGAATACCAGGGAAGCGCTTGTGAACCGGGCCAGGGCATGTCAAACCCGGCGTGGCAAGCTGCCGAATATCATTGCTGTCGACATGTTCGGCTCCGGCGATGAACTCGGTGCGGTCCGGGAACTGAATGGCATCCCTGACCCGGCACCGGTCCTCGAACTGCTCAAGCCCAGGGCCGTAACGGTCAAGGCAAAGCGCAAGGCGACCTTCCGGGTGAAGGTCACCAACACCGGTGACGCCGCAGCCACGGCAGCCAAGGTCTGTGCCACCGTGCCGGTCAAGCTGGCCCGCAAGCCGCGCTGCGTCACGATCGCGTCGATCCCGGCCGGTGGCTCTACCGTCGCCAGGCTCGGACTCGTCACGAAGAAGCGCTACAAGAAGGGCTCGGCCCCGGTCAGGTTCATGGTCTTCTCGAACGACTCGGACCAGGCGACGCTGAGCACATCGGCCCGCCTGACGGTCAAGCCGCTGAAGAAGCCCGGTCGCAAGAAGCGCTGAGGATCCGGAAATGCGAAAGCCCCGCGAATGGCGGGGCTTTGCTTTTCCGAGTGGGCACAACTGGGCTCGAACCAGTGACCTCCACGATGTCGACGTGGCGCTCTACCAACTGAGCTATGCGCCCGGGATCGGGGAGCCTACCAACGCGGCAAATCCTTTGACGCGGAGCGAGCCGTCGCGGATGCTCGGTGAGCTATGGCGCAACTTGCCGCCGGAGGTCGTGTTTCGATTGGCGAAGCGCCAATTTTACGTTTCGTCCGGTTCATCCCCAAAGCAGGAGTCAAAGAGCAATGAAGCCAGCCGCGACCAGGTTCGCCGTCATCGTCCTCGCCCTTGCGGCATTCGTCTTCGTATCCGGCGCGTCCTCCGCGTCGGCGGCTCCCATCAAGATCGAGACGCTCTCGAGCAAGCCGAACTGGGTCACGGGCGGTGATGCGCTGATCGGAGTCACCGCCCCAAGCGGCACCAGCCGGAACAAGCTGATCGTTCGCCGGAACGGCACGATCGTGACCAGTTCCTTCAAGGCCGACCCGAACAACTCACAGCGGATCGTCGGTCTCGTGACCGGCCTGGTCAACGGCACCAACGTCATTTCTGCCTGGGCCGGCACTTCAGCGGTCAATCCCGCCCGGCACGACATCTTCAATTCGCCCCGGGTCGGCCCGCTCTTCTCCGGTCCGCACCAGACTCCCTATTACTGCAACACCGCGGCCCTCGGCGCCGGGGCACCCACCGACGCGAACTGTTCCGGTGCGACCAGCGTGGCGTACTACTACCGGGACACCGGGGGCGACTTCAAACCCCTGCCAGACCCGAAGTCCCGGCCCGCTGACCTTGCCCAGACCACGATCCGGACCGGCCAGACAGTCGATTACGTGGTTCGTGTTGAAACCGGCACGATCAACCGCGCCGTCTACAAGTGGGCGGTGCTCGCCTCCGGCGGTGTGACCGGAACCGGCTGGAACAAGCGGTTCTTCTACAACTACGGCGGCGGCTGCTCGACCGGCCATCAGCAGGGCGAGGCCGTACCGAGTCCCCTGAACAATCCAGAGCTGTCCCGCGGCTACGCGGTCCTGAGCTCGAGCCTCAACGTCTTCAACACTTCCTGCAACGACGTCCTCTCGGCCGAGACCACTTCGATGGTCAAGGAACGGGTAATCGAATCGCTCGGCGAGAAGCCGGTCTGGACCGCAGGCCAGGGCGGTTCCGGCGGCTCGGTCCAGATCCAGATGATGGTCCAGAACTACCCGGGCCTGCTCGACGGGATCAACCCGGGGGCCAGTTTCCCCGACAACTCGGCCCCGGACTATCCCGACTGCCGCCTGCTCAACCGCTATTTCGGGACTGCCGAAGGCTCGGCACTCACCAACGACCAGAAGAAGGCGATCACCGGGATGGACAACGCCAACGGATGTGCCGCGCTGGCCAACGGCGCCGATGTGGTCAACGCCTCGGAGGGCTGCATCGAGGCCCTGGTCCCGCCGTCGGTCATCTTCAACGCGACCACGAATCCCGGCGGTGTCCGCTGCACCCTCTGGGACAACATGGTGAACATCTACGGCAAGGACCCGAACACCGGTTACGCCCGGCGGACGTTCGACAGCGTCGGCGTCCAGTACGGACTCGGTGCCCTCACCTCGGGAGACATCACGCTGAACGAATTCCTCGACCTGAACGAAGACGTCGGCGGATACGACAACAACGGCGACTACTCTGCTTCCCGCTCGGTCGCCGACACGACCGGTCTGGCCACCATGTACCGGAGCGGCCGAATCCAGCAGGGCGCCGGCGGCCTGGCCTCGGTCCCGATCATCGACGAGCGCAGCTACGTCGACGAAGACGCGAACGTGCACCAGTACCTGAACACGTACCGCATGCGTGAACGTCTCGACCGGTTCAACGGCAACCACGACAACCACGTCATGTTCCGGGCGAAGGGCGGCATGAATACGGGCCCGATGGGAACCACGGCCATGGACACCCTGGGCACGTGGCTCGACGAGATCAAGGCCGACACATCGGACGCCAGCGGCCCGCAGAAGGTCCTCACCCACAAGCCGGCTGACGCGGTCGACGCCTGCTGGATCGGTGGCAACCGCATCAACGGTGAAGCGAAGATCGGCGCCACCAACCAGTGCGAGACCACCTATCCCCCGCACAGCCTGCCGCGGAACGTCTCCGGCCTGCCGGTGAACTCGATCGTCGCCAAGTGCCAGACGAAGCCCGTCGCCCCGGATGACTACGGAACCCCGTCGGCCGGGCAGATCACGCGCCTGAACAGCATCTTCCCCGACGGTGTCTGCGATTACTCCAAGTCAGGAGTCGAAGAGCAGCCGGTCGGCGCCACGAACATCTCGTTCGGCCCTCAGCAAAACGTCACCTTCGTCAAGCGGAAGATCTACGTGAAGACCGACAAGAAGAAGGTCAACAAGTCGAAGAAGGGCGGCTCGGTCAAGCTGACCGCATCGCTGTACCCGTGCCCGAAGGTCACCTGGCAGCGGGTCTACTTCGAGCGGAAGGTGAAGAAGGGCAACAAGATGGTCTGGACCGGGGCGGGATCGAAGGTCGTCACCGGATCCAGGTGCCAGGCCTCGACCCGGATCAAGAAGATCAGGAAAGAGACCCGCCTCCGGGCACGGGCCGACAAGATCAACGGCTTCTACAAGGCCTACGCCCCGGTCAAGGTCGTGAAGGTGAAGAAGAAGCGGTAGCTACTTCTTCTTTTTCTTTTCTTTCTTCGCTTTTTTGCTCTTCTTCGGCTTCGCGGCCTTGCCGTTCTTCGGCCCGGCAGCCAGTTCGGCCTGGTCGCCGTTGCCGCCCGAAGGCACCACGGTCGTCTCGACCGCCTTGGCACCGGAGGCCCCGGTCTTGACCGGCTCCGCCCTGGTCTTCTCGGTTTTCACCCGGTCGACCGTGGCCGGAGCGACCACTGCCGCCGGGACCGTCGAGGGATCCTTGGCGGCGGGCGTTGCCGCCACGGTCCGGGGCTTGGAAGGTGACGGGTCACGGCCGACGATGAGTGCCGCGATCAGGGGTATGACGATCGCGATCGCCGAGGCCACGATCACCGGCGTCCGGTGAGTCGTGAGGCCGAGTCCGAAGAGCAGCCCCGCGATCCCGACCAGTGGTGCGAAGCCGAGTGTCCTTCCGACGGATCGCGCCGCCTCGTCCTTCAACAGATCCTTGCGTCCCGCCATGTCTCTCCTCACCGATCCTGAATAGCTGACCGGGAGATCCTAACCAGCGGGCAGTTCAATCGCCTGCCAGCAGTTCCGAAAGGCGCCTGCCGGAGTCGAACCGGCGTACAAGGCTTTGCAGGCCTCTGCGTAACCACTCCGCCAAGGCGCCATTTCGGAGGTGCCGGCCGGTTGACCGGCACCTCGCAAGCGGCTGATGGGATTCGAACCCACGACCTTCTGCATGGCAAGCAGACGCTCTAGCCAGCTGAGCTACAGCCGCGAAGTCGGGCGAGTATACCCGGCTCATTCACGCGCCGTACGCCTCACAGAGGCATCGGCTGCCGCCCGGCTCTACCTCGTCTCGGCGCAGGCGCCGTCGCCCCCCATCCCCGAGATGTTGTCGACGTGACGCCCTCCCTTCCCGTCCGGATGCCGCAGGATGACCTTGCGGTAGATGCGGATCGTCTTGCCCTTCTTGTTCCCGTCCGTAGGGGTGCACTTGGTCGGCTTGCTCGCTATCAGCTTCGCGGGTCCGTTCTGGTTGGGCTTCCCGGGGTAGTGGGCCGAGGTATCGACGAAGCGGCCCCTGCCCAACGTCTTCTGTCCGCCCCAGTTCTTCCACTTGACGTGCCGGACCTGGCCGCCGGCATTCGCCGTGAAGTAGACGAAATCGGGATGCTTTTCGGCGGAGTAGTACATGTCGATCCAATAGACGTTCTTGAACGTTGCAGCCGGGCTCACGGCAGCCGAGAAGCCGAGAATCGCGACACAGGCGATGGCAAGGCCGGTAACGGCACGGAACGTCCTACGAAGCTTCTGCATGAGTCTCCCTGGAGTTGGTGAAGTGCGAACCGGACACTCTAGACCCGTCGGCGGCCTCGGGTCAAGCGTCGAGGGCTTCGTTGACCAGCCGGTCGGCTTCGGCGTTCATCTCGCGGCGCACGTGACTGATCGACCATGAGTCGAAATCGGCCAGGGCCGCTTTCGCTTCCGCGTGGAGGGGTTTGATGCCGCCGTTCTTCACCTTGTACTTGCCCTGGATCTGCTTCACCACGAGTTCCGAGTCACCGATGAGGTCGACCTCTTCGGCCCCTAGTTCCTTCGCGAGTTTGATGCCTGCGATCAGGGCTTTGTATTCAGCGACGTTGTTGGTCGCGTCGCCGATCTTCTCGCCGCGTTCGAGGAGGATCCCCCCGGTTTCGTCGCGCACGACCATGCCGATCGCCGACGGCCCGGGGTTGCCTCTCGCGCCACCATCGACGTTCACTGTCAGTTTCATTCGAGGAACCTTAGGTCACGCGCGCGGATGGCTGCCGGCGTAGGCGTCGCGCAGACGGGCCGCATCGAGGTGTGTGTAGACCTGGGTGGTCGAGATCGATGAATGGCCGAGCAGTTCCTGGATCGTGCGCAGGTCCGCCCCGCCCTCGAGGAGGTGGGTCGCGAACGAATGCCGCAGCGCATGTGGGGATATGCCGCCGGTTCCCGCCGCCTCGCGGACCCAGATGGCCAGGCGCCTGGTCACGTCCGAGGGCGAAAGCCGGCGCCCGTTCCGGGACAGGAACAAGGCGGAAACGGAGCGGTCCGAAACGAGGCTCGGCCGTCCGCGGGCCAGATAGGCCTCGACGGCGCGCTGGGCGGGCTCACCCATCGGCAGGCGCCGGTGGCGGGAACCCTTGCCGACCACGTCGATCTGCTCGCTGTCGAAATCGATCGAACCGGTGTCGACCGAGATCACCTCTTCCGAGCGCAGGCCGCATGAATACGCGAGTTCGAGCATCGCGCGGTCCCGGAGCTCGAGCGGTGTGCGGGCCGGCACGCGGTCGAGCAGGGCCTCCATCTGCTGCGAGGTCAGGACCGTGGGCAGTTTCGACTCGGCTTTCGGCGCAGAGACCAGGTCGGCCGGGTTCTGCGTGACCCTGCCGGTGCGGAGCAGAAAGGCGTAGAAACCCCTGATCGCCGCGAGCTTCCTGGCGATCGTCGTCGCAGCGAGGTCCTGGCCGGACAATGAAGCGGCGTAACGCCTCAGGTCCCGGTGGCCGACTTCATCCGGGCCGAGCCCGGCGCGGCCTGCCCACTCGGCAGCCTGAACAAGGTCGCTGCGGTAAGCCTTGACGGTCTTGGGGGAAGAAGCGGTCGCGACGAGGTCGGCCTCATATAGGGCCATGGCTTCCGACCAGCGCGGATCGCGTGCGGGTCCGGCCTCCTCCGAGGCCGTCAACTCATCCGATGTAGATGGGAGTGCCGACATCGACCCGGTCATAGAGATCGATCACGTCGGGTATCGCCATCCGGACGCAGCCGTGCGATGCGGCCGAACCGAGCGAGCCGGTGTCGTCGGTTCCGTGGATGCCGGCTCCGTCATAGATGCCCATCCAGCGGGCCTTGAGCGGATTCGACGGAATCCCGCCCGGAACCACCTGGCCGGCCATGTCGCCGGCCCAGTCCGAGTTCGGGACGGTCCAGACGGGGTCGACCTGCTTGCTCTGGATGTTGTAGGTGCCCGACGGCGTTTCGAGTCCGACCTGCCCGACGGCGACGGTGTAGGTCTTGGCGAGCTCGAGGTTCTTCCAGAGCTTCAGCTGGTAGCTGCCGCGGTCCAGGGTCAGGTAGGTGGGGTACTCCGCCGCGACTTCCTTCGTGGTCACGGCCGGCTTGGTCACGTTGACCTCTGCCGCCAGGGTGCGGTTGCCCTTGCCCGAGTCGAGCAGCGAGTACAGC
>JBPPMI010000076.1:0-2880 GCA_051305975.1 Solirubrobacterales bacterium | reverse complement strand
TTGTGGATTCACCTCTTCCGTCAGGAGCCACCGAATGAACCCGACCCCCTCGAATCCCGACCCGATCGTCGCCCGCCTTTTCACCGATCCGACCTGTCCGATCGGCTATTCCGCCAGCCCTGCACTCCGGACCATCGAGTGGCGGTACCGCGACCAGATCGAATGGCAACTCGTGACGATCACTCTCTCCGAACCCGGAAAGCAGAGCGTCCCCTTCTCGACCACCCGTCAGTCGGAATACCACCTCACTTATCGCGACCGGTACGGCATGCCGTTCGCAGTCGAGCCGAAGCTGCGAAAGGCAACGAGCCACCGCGCCTGCCAGGCGATCGTCGCCGCCGGGCTCATCCAGCCGGGCAGCCAGTGGCGCGTCCTCCGGGCACTTCAGCTGCTCAACTTCAATACGCCACTGCTGATCGACGATGACGAGCAGTTGCGGGCGGTCCTCAGTTCGGTCGAGGACCTGGAGGCGGACCGGATCATCGACTCGCTCGACACCCCCGAAGTTCAGGGTGCCTGGCGGGCGGACTGGTCCGAAGCGCGGACCGCCGAAGGCGGACCGACCCACGCCCAGGGAAAGCACGCAGAGACTCCCGACGGGATCCGTTACACGGCCCCGTCGATAGTGTTCCAGTCGGGCTCGCAGCTTCATGAAACCGGCGGCCTCCAGCCAGTCGAGGTCTACGACGCGGCGATCGCCAACCTGAACCCGGGCCTCAAGCGCCACGATCCGCCCGAATCCCCGCTGGAGGCACTGGTGCTGTACCCCGGCGGACTCTCGACCCAGGAGATCGCCCAGATCATGGCCGAAGGCTTCGAGCCGCCCGATCGCCTGGAAGCCGAGCGCAAGCTGGTCTGCCTCGCCGGCGAACGCAAGGTCAACCGGATCGCCATGGGCAACGACGCAATCTGGATCGCGGCCTAGCCACCGAAACCGGGGGTTAACGAAAAGAAGGTGCCGACCCCGCCCGGGTCGACACCTTCCTTCAGCAGTGCTGCTGGACTAGCCGACGATGAAGCCGGTTCCGCCTACAGCCTTGAGGACCTTCGCGGCCGTGAACGGCACGTCGAAGGGTCCGTCGGGCGAAATGCCCTTCGGGGTGGCGTTCTTGAGCACGCCGATGACCGACGCGTGACGCGCCTCGACGGTGAGGATCGAGCCGGCGGCCACTACGACCTTCGAGTCCTTGATGTTGGTGACCTGGCCGAGGTAGGCGTGGACACCGGTGTTCTCGAGGACGAATGCCGTGTCGATGAACTTCCTCCGGGTCTTGGTGGTGCCCTGGAAGTCGAACTTCGGCTTCTTGGCGGCCTTCGATCCGAGTGCCTTCTTCAGGTACCTGACGTGGGCGTTCTCGTCCCGCGTCGTCGCCTTCAGGAATGCCTTCTCCTTGGCGTCCTTGAGGTACTTCCTCTTCCTGTTGGCGGCAGTTGCTTCGTTGTAGAAGGCCGCTTCCAGGTACTCGAGCGTCAGGGCGTAATTCAGGATGCCGATGTCACCCTTGCCGAAACTCGCCGGGGGACGGCCTCCGGCGCCGAGCGCCATCTCGGGAGCGAGCAGGCTCATCAGTGCGCCACCGCTCATCAATGCTCCACCGGCGAGGCCGGCCTTCTTGATGACGCCACGACGGGTGTCGCCTTCATCCAGCGATGCGGTCGCATCGTGCGCCATTTCCTGAATCGCTCCGTCTACGTCTACATCTTCCAGCTTGAACTCATTGGACATGTCCTGCTCCTCACTTGCGTGATTTCAGGCTCGGAACCCACGAAAACCAAGACCCGCTTGTAGAGCGATACGGGGAGCCGGAACGGCCGGATCAATTCCCGACCATAAAGATCAAATAAAGAGC
This sequence comes from Solirubrobacterales bacterium, assembly GCA_051305975.1. Lineage (GTDB taxonomy): Bacteria > Actinomycetota > Thermoleophilia > Solirubrobacterales > 70-9 > 67-14. The sequence goes on along the minus strand of JBPPMI010000076.1, from coordinate 1,030 downwards.
CGGGAACGCCCGGGGCGATTCGCCGGGGTTGACGGGCACTCCAGGGCTGAATTAGGGTCGGGTCACAAAGAGGGATGATTCTTCGAACACGGAGGTTGGGAGCACATGTCGTATCTACGTCGGAATTCGCGCTCGTCATGGCTGCTGGGATCCGCGGCCGTCTTTTTCATGATCACGGTGGCGACCGCCTTCGGAGCGGTCGGTGATCTCACTCCGCAGGGCTGCGTCGATGACAACGACACCGGGCCGGAAACGTGCGCGGTCTCGGGCGATGGCCTCGGTGGCGGCGCCCAGCCGGCGGTCAGCCCGGACGGCCGCTCGGTCTACGGGGTCTCGTTCGTGGACGATTCGATCGTCACGTTCGACCGCAACCCGACTACCGGTGCGCTCACCTACCGGGGATGCATCGACGACAACGACACCGGTGCCGACGATTGCGCGACTGCAGTCGATGGCCTCGACCAGCCGCGGGGGATCGCGATCAGCCCCGACGGGACCTCGGTCTATGTGACCAACCAGATCGACGATTCCATCGTCCGGTTCGACCGCAACGGGACCACGGGCGCGCTCACGTACCGGGGGTGCATCGACGACAACGGACCCGGCGAGGGTCCTGACAACTGTGCAACCGCAACCAGCGGGCTGAACGGAGCCATCGAGGTCGATGTGAGCCCGGACGGTTCCTCGGTCTATGTGGTCTCGGCGGGCGACCACGCGATCGTGACGTTCAACCGGGCAGCCGGCGGCGCGCTCACCCCGGCCGGCTGCATCGAAGACGATGACACCGGTACGGACGCGGCGTGTCCGAAGGTTCCGGCGCTGGCCGAGGCCGCAGGTGTCGAGGTTAGCGGCGACGGCAAGTCCGTCTACGTGGCTTCCTTTGGCGACGATGCCGTCGCCCGTTTTGCCCGTGCCACCGGCGGCGCCCTCACCGCACAGGGCTGCGTCGACGATGACGAGACGGGACCCGACACCTGCGCGGACTCCGCCGACGGGCTCGAAGCCGCGGTCGGGCTGACGGTCACCCCGG
>JBPPMI010000075.1:0-3368 GCA_051305975.1 Solirubrobacterales bacterium | reverse complement strand
TCGGAACTGTCAGCCAGCCGGTCGCCATCTACTTGATCGTCTGCAGTTCGGGGTTGGTGGCGAGCATGGTCTGGGTGAAGACGTAGTTGAACGCGAAGACGCCGAGCAGCGAGATGACGACGGCCTCGTTGACTGCACGGCCGACGCCGGCCGCGCCACCGGTGGCGGTCATGCCCTTGTAACAGCAGACGATCGCGATGATCGCGCCGAACAGGGTGCACTTGAGGACCGAGGCCCCCAGCTCGGTGGTGGACGCGTTCGAGAAGAGCGTGGCGAAGAACCCGCCTAGCGGCTGGTTGAAGAGGAGCTCGGCGCCGATTCCACCGGTGATGCCGAAGAGCAGTGCGTAGATGTCGAGCAGGCCGGTGATGAGCATCAGCGCCAGGAAGCGCGGGACCACGAGGTTCTTGATCGGGTCGACGCCGAGCACCTGGAGCGCGTCCAGTTCCTCGCGGATCTTCCGGGCGCCGAGATCGGCAGTGATCGCGGTGCCGGCCACACCGGCGACGACGACGGCGGTCACGAACGGTGCGAACTCGCGGATCGAGGCGAGAACGAAGAAACCGCCGAGGCGGTCGAGGGCTCCGAAGAGCGAAAGGAAGTTGGCGGCCTGGAGGCCAGGGGCACCGAAGCCGAAGGCGACGCAGGAGATCATCATCGGGAACCAGCAGAGCTGGAGGGCGAAGAGGAACTGGCCGATGAACTCGTTGCCGTACGGGTACGGCGCCCGGACCGCGGACGCCATGGTCCGGCCGGTGAGGATCATCATCTCGCCGATCTCGGTGAAAGTGGACCTCGCCGGCTCGAAGACCTTGTTGGCCGCACCGGCGATCGGGTTGCCCTTGGGGCGTGGCTTGGGCGGCGCCTGGACCGGCTCGTCCGGATCGGTCGGCTGGTGCAGGCCGGATCCGCCCGCCGTCGAGGGTTCGGGCTGGACGACCACGCCCGACGTCACGGAAGGCCCCGCGTTGATCGGAGTCTCCTTGCCGTCAGGATCTGTGTTTTCGTCTGCCGGACTCAACCTCGCGCCTCTCCTATCAGCACTCCCGGCGGGTCTGCCCGGAAGGCCGGGGTTCCCAATCGCCAGGATGTGCCTTGCTCGACGGAGTGTATGTGAAACCCCCGGCGTCTGTGACCGTCGGCACACCCGTGGTATGTTCAGCGCGCCTTGCGGGAGACGAGCCAACACCTCAACCGTATCTTGGGCGGGGCCGCGATGATCCTGGCCACGTCGGTGATTCTGGCTGGCTGCGGCGGGGATGATGAATCCGGCGCGCAGTTCGCCAACGAACCCGCGGGTGACTATCCGGTCGAAGTCGTGTCCGCCGATTTCCCGGCCCGCCAGACGATTTCCGAGACCTACGACCTCGAACTAGCGGTCCGGAATTCGGGCGACGAGACGATTCCCGGGATGAGCGTGACCATCGATCTGCCCGGCGAAGGATCGACCCTGGCCTTCAATTACCGGGACCAGCAGGCAGGCCTGGCCCGTACCCAGCGCCCCATCTGGGTGCTCGAAGAGGGCTATCCGAAGCTGGCCGGCACGATCGGCCGTGGTGGCACCGCCACCGCCAACCCGCGCACCTTCAACTTCGGTGCGGTGGAAGCCGGCGACACGGCCAAGATGATCTGGAAGGTAGTCGCGGTCGAACCGGGCGCGCACAGGCTCTCCTACCGGGTGAGCGCCGGGCTCAGCAACGACACGAAAGCACTCGATGCCGCGGGCGAGGCGCCCGAAGGCTCACTCCCCTCTTTCATCTCGGCGAAACCGATCCTGACCAAGATTGACGAGAACGGCAAAGTCGTACCATTGAGCCCGCAGGAACGTCTGCATCTGAAATTCCAGGAAGAGGAAGCCACACCTTGATGGCAGGAATCAGCAGGGACGGAGTCAGGGACGTCCGGCATCAGCACACCTCGGCACGGACCTGCCGGCCCGATTCCCTGAACGGGTCCTGATCGTGGGCGGATCCCGAATCCGCCGCCGCCTCGTCCTCCCCCTCGCGGCACTCGTCCTTGCCGCGACCTTGGGTTTCTCCGCGACCGCCGGCGCCGACCTCCGCTTGAACCGTGTGGCCAACTTCAGCCAGCCGGTCGAGATCAAGTCCGCGCCCGGCCACAGGAATCTGATGTTCGTGGTCGAGCAGGAGGGCAAGATCAAGGTCCTCCGCCGCGGCCGGAAACTGCGCAAGCCGTTCCTGAACATCACCAACCGGGTGAACTACGGCGGCGAGCGCGGACTGCTCTCGGTCGCCTTCCCGCCAAACTACAAACGGAGCGGGCGCTTCTACGTCTATTACACCGACTCGACCGGTGACATCAAGGTCGACGAGTTCCGCCGCCGCACCGCGGTCACGGCCCGTCGCGGCAGCCGCCGAAGCGTGATCCGGATCCCCCACCGGGAGAACTCGAACCACAACGGCGGCCAGATGCATTTCCTCGGCGACAACCTCTATTTCGGCACCGGCGACGGTGGCGGAGGAGGTGACGAACCCGGCAATGCGCAGAACCTGAACGTCCTGCTCGGCAAGATGATCCGCATCGATCCCCGCCGCCGTAACGGTAAGCCGTACACCGTGCCCGGCTCGAACCCGTTCGTCGGCCGTCCCGGCCAGGACGAGATCTTCGCCTACGGACTGCGAAACCCGTTCCGCTGGTCATTCGACGAGGTCACCGGCAAGGGCGTCCGCATGGTGATCGCCGACGTCGGCCAGGACCGGTTCGAAGAGATGAACTACCTGCCGCTCCGTGCCGCGAAGGGCGCGAACTTCGGGTGGAACAGGTACGAGGGTTTCAGCGAATACGAAGGCGGCGGCCCGGGAACGACGAAACCCGACTTCGTCACCAGCGGCAGCAACTGCTCGATCATCGGCGGCCTCGTCGTGAGGGACAGGAAGCTGAAGTCGATCCGGGGGCGCTACCTCTACTCGGACTTCTGCAACAGCGTCATCCGCACGTTCAGGCCCAGCAGCCGCCGGATCACGAAAACACGCAGCACCGGTCTTACCGTGCCATCGATCTCTTCTTTCGGAGAGAGCATCGGCGGAGCCGTTTACGCGACTTCCACCTCGGGCCCGGTTTATCGACTGAGACAATGAAATCGTCCAGATCCCTCTTCGCGCTGGCATTCATGGCGGCTGCCCTGTTCAGCGCGGCTTTCTCGCCGGCGGCGAACGCCCGGACCGAGACGAAAGTCAACTTCGACCTTGTGACGGAAATCGTCGCGCCGACCGTCGTCACTTCGGCCCCCGGCTTCCCCAGGCTGGTTTACGCGGCCGGGAGGCTCGGCAAGATCAGGGTCATCCAGCGTGGCAGGCTCCTGCCCAAGCCGCTCCTGAACATCGAGGACCAGGTCGATACCGAATGGA
>JBPPMI010000074.1:0-2120 GCA_051305975.1 Solirubrobacterales bacterium | reverse complement strand
CAATCGCGACACGTTGATCCTGGGGCGTGATCCCCACTCCCTGCCGATCCGGATCGCTGCCGAGCTCGGCATCGTCGGCCTCCTGATCTCCGGCGCGTTCCTAATCTCCGTACTCTGGATCGGCTGGCAGCGCTGGACCCGGGGACGCGAGCTCGGCGAGGGCTCTGCACCGGTGAGCGACCGGGATGCCGATCCCGATCTGTCAGGAATGATCCCGCCCTTCGCTGCCTTGATCCTCGTCGGAATAATCAGCATGTCCCTCGACTGGACCTCGGAGTTTCCCGTGCTCGCGGCGCCCGTCCTGATCTCGATGGCAGCTCTGATCGGACCTGCCACCCGTAAGTCATCAGCCCCGGCCGTGGCCACTGCCTCCCGCGGCACCTCCCAAGGATTGCGTGGCCCGCGCGAACTGCCCGCTGTTCTCGCGATCATCGTCTCGGGCGCGGCGATCCTGTTCTCGTCCTACGGCTTCGGCATTTCGCACACGACCGAGCAGAGTCGTGACGCCCTGGAAGACGGCGACCCGCAGGAGGCGGTCGCTAAAGCCGAAGACGCGGTCGCAATCGCGCCGTGGTCAGAACCGGCTCTGCTTCAGCTCGCTTATTCCCAGGAGGCTTCGGGCAACAACATCGGTGCCCTGAACGCGCTGGATCGCGCGATCCATCAGGCACCGCTGGACGGCGCCCCATGGATCGCGAAGATCCGCGTCGAGGAAAATTTGGAGAACACCGGCGAGGCCTTCAGGGCGGTCGGGGAAGCCCTGCGCCTGGATCCCCATGCCCCGTACTTCGAAGTCGGCCCGGGTTCCTACCTCACGGACTAACTAGTCCCGCGCCAGGGCACCGACCCCAGTCAGGAGTGGCCATCCGGAGGGCGCCGCGCGATGTAAGCGTCCTGCAGCAGGGCGGAATCCCGGGACCCGAAACTGACCGGCTCGGCATTGACGAAGTCCGCGAGAAGGTGCCCGGTGACGTAGGGGCGCGGATGGTAAGCCGTACAGAGGTTCCGGCCCGCGGGGCCGGGTCGCTCGACCACCAGTTCGCCCCGGTCGAAGCTTTCCTTCTCGCGGGAGTTCATGCGGTCGTAGGCGGCGTGCCCGAGAACGCTGAAGACGAGCAGACCGCCCGGTTTCAGGATGCGGCGGAACTCCGAGACCCAGGCTCCCTGCAGTGGTTCACTCAGATGGCTGAGGACCGAGAGGGCGTAGACCAGATCGAACTGCCCTGACTCATAGTCGGTCGGCGGATCGAGCCTGTTCTCACTCGAAACGACGAAAGGGAGGTTCTCGTCAGACCAGGAGACGAGCAACGGGTTGTAGTCGCAGAGGTGCACCTGTGGGCCTTCGAGTCCGGACCAATGACGGGCGACACGGCCGGAACCCCCGCCGAAATCCAGGATCGCGTCCATCTCGTTCAGCGGACTCCCGGCCTGGGCCGCCGCCACGGCGATCGACACGGCCATCTCGCGGCCGACATCGAGAAATCGTTCCGCGTCCGCGCTTCGGCTGTCGACAAGGAGACGCAACCGGGGAGGCGGCAGCGGCAAGCCGTTCTCGTCGGCTTCGGGGCCACCCCGCTCGCGCATCGAATGCCAGCTCTGACGGATCCGCTCAGCGGGTCCGAGCAATCCCGCCCGCTCGAGATTGCTGGCGACCTTGCTGCGCGTCTGGTACTTCACTAGTAGACGCCACCCAGCTTGCGGTGGTCCCAGCTCATGGTCCGTACCGGGACGAACTGGAGGACCGATCGCTTGGGAGCCTGCTGCCGGAACGCCTCCATCGCTTCCGGCGAGGGTGCTTCACCGCCGGGGGCGTATCGCGTAGTCAGCTCCTCGGCGAACGCGGTGATCAGGTCCAGGTCCTGGTGAATTACCACTTCGGTCTCGAACTGCACACCACGCAGCTCGGAGTAGACGTCGTTGCCGGCTTCGACCAGCACGGTCGCACGAGGATCGCGCTGGAGGTTCACCACCTTCTGGGACTTGGTGAAGGTCCAGGACCAGACTTGCCCGTCCCTGACGACATACCAGAGAGGCATGGAATGCGGCCATCCCCGGGGGCCGAAACTGCTGACGATCGCCACTTTTTCCTGGTCGAGAAATGAACCGATCTCACCCTCATC
>JBPPMI010000073.1:0-7801 GCA_051305975.1 Solirubrobacterales bacterium | reverse complement strand
CAGTGCTGGCGTTCTGAAAAATGGGGACGACAGGTATGTCCATCTCTGGGCGAATGAGGACCAGTGGCGCCATGAAGCCATGGTCCAATCGCGGATTGACGGAGAACGCCAGGTCGAATCCAGCGTCTATGCCTGCGGAAAGCAACTGTCCGGCATAGTCACCGGCCAAGTCCAGACGAGCTGCCGCGAGGCCGCCGTCCGCCCATCCTTCGCAGGTGTCCCCGATTCCAATGCAGATCTGTGGGAAGGCCTCGTAGCCAAACGACTTGAGATGTTCGCTGCCGACTACCACGAGAAGGTCCGGCGAGAGCTTCTCCACATCCTCTCGCACCTGCGCGAAGGCTCTGTGCACGGACTGGTGAACGTGATTGTCAAGGCGATTCTTCCGAATCATCATTGCGGTGTGAGAGACGCCGTAACCGGCGATGAGCCGGCCCATCATGCTCCCCCAGTTGACCACGCACCGGTTCGGTCAACGACCGACTCGAGGAAGTGTCCGAGGACCGCATTGAACTCAGCCGGCTTCTCAAACTGCGGCCAATGTCCAGCGCGATCCATGAGGTACCAGGCCGCGCCAGGGATTACTTCGCTCGCCCGCTTCCCTACGCTCCATGGCATGGTCGGGTTCTGCTTCGTCCACAGCACCAAAGTTGGGCAGGCGATTCTTGAGAGGCGCTCAGATGTGAGGAGCTCCAACGGATCTGGCCGGGTTGTAAAAGAAGTAACGAGCTGGTCAGCAATTGCAAGGAAGTCTGGCCTCGTGTACATCTGAAGACGCGTCTGCACGAGTTCGTCGGTGATGATGGTTGGATCATGCACGAGCCATTCCAGTCGAGTCCGAACGCTCGCAAGAGTCGGGGACGTCACCGCCCGCATGGTTGCCTCTCCTACCTTATGACCCACCCTTGCTGTGATTGCTGCATCGGCCTCATTCAATTGCAGTCCGGCCCCGGTGACGCTGACCAGCGAGGCGATCCTGTCTGGGTGGTGGATAGCTAGCCAACCGGCAACCCAACCTCCTAGCGACTGACCGACGAGATGCGCGCGCTGAGCGCCAATCGCGTCGAGGAACCCTAGAACATGCTCTCCCAGCGCCTGGATCGAATATTCAATGGACGGTTTGTCGGTGAAACCATGTCCCAACATGTCGAGCGCGTGGACGCGGTAGGACTGCCCGAGATGGGCGACGTTGCGTGCCCATGTCTCGGCGTGCCCACTGATCCCGTGCAGGAGGACGACGGTTTCCCCCTGTCCGGACTCGATGCTGCGCGTTCGCCGGCCATCAGCAGTTCGGAACCGTACTTCGGTTCCTAGCATTTCGACCCAGAACGAAGGTGGGGTTGACTCCTGGTCGAGTCCGCGTTGTAGGACGCCACCGGCTAACTGCTCCGGCGCATTGGAAGTCATCCGTTTCCCCCAGGTCCTGGACCAAGGGGGTCCATGACGTTACTGGGCACTTCCGCCGGCCCATCCTTCACGAGTACCCATGTTCGCCATGGCCGCGGCATAAAGGGCGCCTTGAGCGTCGAAAGGAAGGTGAGGGACGCCCGACCTCTCGTATGTCGGCATGGCGGCCTCTAGCCGTGCATAGCCTTCCTCCATGTCAGCGGGCAGTTCGTGGTCGAGCCACGCCGAGTAGTCACCGTACCCGTAGTCGTAGTTCCATTCAGGTACGTAATAAAGGCGACCCGTGGCTCCAGTTGCATTCTGGGAAGCGAGGAAGAGGGTGCAGGGAAGAACGTGTTCGGCTACCGCCGGCCTCATGAAGTAGACAACATCAATGTCACTGAATGCGCGGGCCGTGTCGTCGAACCATGAAGTTCGAGTATGTCCGGGCATGAGGGCGTTGACCGCGATACCTTCAGTGCGGACCTCCTCCGCTAGATAGAATGTCAGCGCAGTCAGTGCCGCCTTGGTGGCTTGGTACGGCATTTCCACGGTCCATGGGCGAAGGCCGTAGAACGCACCACCGCTAGAGACGGAGAGGACGCCACTGCTGACCACATTCAGAATGCTCCCACGGCCATTTGCCCTCATTGGCTCGATGAACCGGCGGATTACCTTGAGAGCCCCGAAAAGATTGACGTCGAACATCTTCTGCCAGTCTTCATCCGTCGTGTCGAGGGTGTTTCTGTGCCCCGTAGGGTAGAAGAGCGTCTCGGAAACTAGCGCAGCGTTGTTGATAAGGATGTCAACGGTCCCGAATTGGTCCATCACCAACTCGTAGGCGGTATCCAGCGCAGCATCATCGGTAATATCCACCGTGACCGCTAGCCCATTCTTCGCTTCGAGCTCCTGGCGGAAGGCGTCGGCGCCCTCCCACGACTTGTCAACCGCAACCACCTTGGCGCCCGAGCGCATCAGACATTCCGCGATCGTTCGGCCAAGTCCGCGAGCTCCGCCGGTGACTACTGCCACCCGGCCTGACAACTCGCTTCCCCACTCGCGAAATGCCCTGTCCAGCATCTTGGTCTGTTCTTCCTTTGCGGGGATGGAAGCTCCCTCGTCCGGCATTACCACGTTGGTCATCCTCTGCTCTCTCCAATGGCACCAGCGATCTGGGTTCGTCGCCACGGCGGCAACGGCCACTTTTCTACGTGTGACGCACGTTACATATTCATAGTGAATCCGTCTATGGCAAAATTTCGATAGATTCTATTCTTCAGTGAATAGTTTGAGGTACCGCACAACGGCGGGACCCTGAGTCGCCAGGGGTCCAGCGCGTCGCCGGCCAGACGGACGCCGTGGAACGGATCCATCACGGCGACCGCGTCGGGTGGCTCCTCAGTAGTGGCAGAGAATGACAAACCCATTGGGGGTCTCTTCTTACCGCGGTGGGTCGTGGGCGACACGGCATGAAGCGGTCGGCGTGAATGAGGTTGAGCCCGCAAGATCGGTAGCGATCAAGTTCACAGGCCGGAAGTGAGTGTGCCAGTCTGAAGTGGCCCCACCTGGAGCCGTAGTGCTGGCTGGATTCAACCGGTCGTCGCAACGGTGGGCCTTGAGTTTGACACATGCTCGGCGTAGATCTCAGCCGGGGTTTTCCAGCCGTGACGCTTCCGTGGCCGGTTGTTGAGGCGCTCCTCGACCGCCCGCAGGTCTAAAACGCCGCCGTGGATGGCCCGGTCGGGGGTTGGGGAAGTACCGGCGTAGCAGTCCGTTCGCGTTCTCGTTGCTCCCGCGCTGCCACGGGCTACCGGCGTGTGCGAAGAAGACACCGTCGGCCAAGGAGTCGGTGATGGTGGCGTGCTCGGACATCTCCGCACCCTGGTCCCAAGTCAGCGAACGGCGCATCGAAGCCGGTAGGGATGCGAGCGTGATCGCCACGGACTGGCTCACATTCTTCGCGGTGTGGTCGATCGGCAGGTGGACCAGCTGTACGAAGCCGCTGGTCCGCTCCACCAGGGTCCCGATCGCGGTGGCCGTGTAGGGGGTGTCAGATGGTCTGTGTAAGGGGTGGGTCCAATGTTGAAGGAGTTCACTATGACCGTGACCAATGACAAGCACGATGTGACCGAGCCGCAGGCACGCAAGTTGCGCCGCGAGTTGTTCTCCGACGAGCTGGTTGACCAGTTGTTGGCCAGCGCTGACGAGCGAGGTGTCTCACTGACCGGTGAGGGCGGGTTCCTTCCCGAGATGATCAAGTCTGTCCTCGAACGAGGGATGGGCGCCGAGCTGACCTCGCACTTGGGTTATGAGCGTGGCGACCTCGCCGGGCATGGCAGCGGGAACTCGCGTAACGGCAGCACCCCGAAGATCATCGGCACCGAGGTCGGCGACATCGGGCTGGACCAGCCGCGAGACCGCAACTCGACGTTCGCCTCGGCACTGGTCCCCAAAGGCGCGCGGCGCCTGGGCGGGCTCGAGGACATGATCATCAGCCTGTACGCGGGCGGTATGACGATCCGCGACATCCAGCACCACCTGGCCGCGACGCTGGGCACCGAGTTGTCCCACGAGACCATCTCCAAGGTCACCGAGGCCGTCGCGGAGGAAGTCACCGCTTGGCAGTCGCGCCCGTTGGAGGCGTTCTACCCGGTGATGTATTTGGACGCGCTGGTGGTCAAGATCCGTGACGGGGCGCACGTGTCCAACCGCGCCGCGCACATCGCCGTGGGCGTGGATATGGACGGGGTCAAGCACGTTCTGGGCATCTGGATCCAGGCGGCCGAGGGCGCGAAGTTCTGGGCCTCGGTGTGTTCCCAGCTGGCCAACCGCGGCGTCAAGGACGTGCTCATCGTGTGCTGTGATGGGTTGACCGGGTTCCCCGAAGCGATCGCCGCCACCTGGTCGGAGGCGATCGTGCAGACGTGTGTGGTGCACCTGATCCGGGCCTCGATGCGGTTCGTGTCCTACACCGACCGCAAGGCCGTCGCCGCCATGTTGCGCCCGATCTACACCGCCGCGGACGAGGACGCCGCGTTGATGGCGTTGACCACGTTCGCCGAGTCCAACCTCGGTAAGAAGTACCCCGCCGCGGTCGGTGCGTGGGAGAGCGCCTGGGAGCGGTTCATCCCGTTCCTGGCGTTCGGCCCCGCCTTGAGGAAGGTGATTTACACGACCAACAGCATTGAGTCGCTCAACTACCAACTGCGCAAGATCATCAAGAACCGCGGCCATTTCCCCAACGACACCGCCGCGATCAAGCTGCTGTGGCTGGCCATCATGAACATCGAGGACAAGCGAGCCAGAGAGCGCGCCAAGGAGGCCGGCACCCCCAAGGGCCAGCCACGCAAGGCCGCTGGCCGCCTCGTCGAGGGCGCTGTCATTCAAGGCTGGAAAGCCGCCCTGGGCGAGCTCGCGCTCGTCCATCCCGACCGCATCAACGCCTACTTGTAAATCCGATGTGACCCAGATCACTTACACAGACAACTTGACAGGCTCGGCGTGTAGGACCGGTGATCAGATCTCCTTTCGCCGACTTCCAATGCCTGAAACGCTGGAAAGAGCTCCTGGCCTACTTCACCACCGGCCGGTCGAACAACGGCGGCACCGAAGCCGTCAACGGCCTCATCGAGCTCTACCGCCGCATCGCACGCGGCTTCCGCAAACTACGACAACTACCGACTCAGGATGCTCTCATCGGCGGCGGACTCGCCCACCCCCACCTGAAGTAAGAAGGGCCACCAATCCACGGTTCCCGTGGAGTCCTCCACCCACATGCTCATCCACAGACTCACAACACCGTAGGCGACCGGGGTCGACCACGACGGACACGATCAGCAGCCAACCGAGATCCGCAGCCCGCAACCGCCCGCACCACAATCTTCGCGGACCCACGGTGCGCCTTAAGGCGGCGCCGGACTGCTCATCTGTGAACAGCCAGTTGGCCGCCACCGACCCGGGCGTTGGGGCCGAGCCAGCCGCAGGTTTGGGACACGCCGATAGTCCTGTCTGATGGATGCGTTGAGAAGATCCAGCCTTCTACAGGGCCAGGAGCACCAACGTCAGGCCACCATCACGCGGCAGATCGAAGATCGCTCATGACTACATTGCCGTATGCCCGCCATCAACGGCCAGAACCTGTCCGGTTATCCACGAGGCCTCGTCTGAGGCAAGGAAGAGGGCGGCGGAGGCCACGTCGTCGGGAGTCCCTGGCCGTTTTAGGGGCTGGACTGCAACCATCATGTCGATAAAAGAGGAGTCGTTCGACAGATACGCGGTTTGTTTGGTAAACGGAACGAATCCCGGTGCTATAGCGTTGCAGCGGATTCCGTCCGCACCATAATCGACGGCGATTGAGCGAGTGAGCCCGATTACGCCCGCTTTGGTGGCCGCATGCGGTCCATGTGTCGGAATACCAACTAGTCCCGATGTAGAAGCTGTGTTGACAATGACTCCGGATCCGCGCCGCTTCATTTCGCGTAGAGCATACTTGCAGCCGTAGTAGACCTGCGTAAGCTCGAACAATACGGTGAAGTCCCAGTCGGCGGTTGGCAAGTCAGCGATTGGGGCCATTCGGACGAGGCCGGCATTGTTGTACATGATGTCGATTTGAGCATGAGCATCGACGGTATATTGGATCAGTTCTGCCACGTCGTCTTCTGAGGTGACGTCGACCCTGCGAAAAGATGCATTTCCGCCATCGTCAACAATTTCCTGGGCAACGAGGCGCCCACCCTCCTCGTCGAAATCAGCGACAATGACGTTTGCACCCTCGCGAGCGAACCGCAATGCAGCCGCCCTCCCCTGTCCTGATGCCGAGCCTGTGATAACGGCGACCTTGTCGGCGAGCCTGTTCATATTTTCCTTCACTTTCCGCTAGTCCCCCGCGCACCAATCGGCGGCGACAGCAACCCCGTTGACCGCCTACGCCATTCGGTCGAATGGCTGGGGAGGAAGATACCTGCAATGCACCAGTTCGGCCATCGACAGAAATGGATTGAATTTATTCAGATCACCTTTTGGACTCTGCGCAGATGTCGGTTGTAGCGGCGCTCGAAGTCAGCGGCCAACGGCTCGAGCCCGTCCGTGCCGTGCTCGCGTGCCGGGTCCGAGTGGCGCGGATTTGAAGTTGTTGGACGGTTGGCCTTCTTGAGGATGTCGTCTGCGGTCTTGGTCCAGATGAAGGGGTGGGCGCGCTTGTTCCAGCCCTCGGTGTAGGCGCGGAGCTTGCCGTTGAGGTCCTTGACCGACTTGAACACTCCGCGTCGCACGGCTTGGCGTTCGACGAGGCCGAACCAGACCTCGACCAGGTTCATCCACGAGGCGTGGGTCGGGGTGAAGTGGACCTTGAACCGGGGATGCTCGGCCAGCCAGTCGCGGACGTTCTTGTGCTTGTGGGCGGCGTAGTTGTCCATCACCAGATGCAACTCGACGGGCTCGCCGTGTTCGTCGACGGCGTCGCGGTAGGTCCGCTCGATCTGGCGCAGGAAGGCGAGGAACTCCTGGTGGCGGTGCTTGGGCTTGAGTGCCGCGGTCACCTGGCCGGTGGCGATCTCGAGTGCGGCGAACAGGGTTGTGGTGCCGTGCCGGTAGTAGTCGTGCGAACGACGCTCAATCCTTCCGGGCTGCATCGGCAGGATCGGGACCGTCCGATCCAGGGCCTGGATCTGGCTTTTCTCATCGATGCTGAGCACGATCGCGTTCGCGGGGATGTCGGCGTTGGTGCCCAGGTAGAGCCCGCAGATATCGGTGACCTTCCCGACCAGCTCGGGATCGGTGGAGAACCGGAACGACTCGGCCTTCCATGGCTTGATCCCGTACGCCTTCCACGCCCGAGCCACGGTCTTGTGGCTGATCTTGAGCTCGGCGGCCAGCAGCCGAGTCGACCAGTGCGTGACGGCGAGCTTCTTCGGCGGCGGCGTCAGCGTCGCGGTCACGATCGCCGCGTGATCCACCTCGCGAGGCCGTCCCGGACGGTCGTGATCCTCCAGCCCGGGCACGCCGCGAGACTGGTAGCGGTTGCGCCACTGGATCACGGTCGTGCGCGAGGCGCCCACACGAGTCGCGATCTCCTGGTTGGTCACCCCCTCGGCGGCCAGCAGCACGATCCGCGCCCGCTTGACCAGGCCAGCCTTCACCGACCGCGACCGCAGCCAGCCTTCGAGCTTCTCCCGATCGCCATCACGCAGCGCCAACGCAGGGGCAGGATGATTCGCCATGCCTCCATGATTTCAGAACCTAACCGTTCAGGAACTAACGACACGCGCCACTAGGAGGAGCCGCAGCCCGCGTCGTCCGCCTGGGGCGGGCTTCTGGGTAGCCCACGTGGCGGACTTTTCCTGGCCACGGATCCTCCTTGCGGCCGACACGGTCGGGGTGCGTCGAGCGCTACTGTCGCCGGGTGAGGTCTGTCTCT
>JBPPMI010000072.1:0-10435 GCA_051305975.1 Solirubrobacterales bacterium | reverse complement strand
GCACGGGCCGAGGCGAAACCGATTCCCGAGGCGCTGCCACAGCCGGTGACGAGGGCGACCCGGCCGGAAAGGTCGCCGAAGGTTCCTGCTCTCTCCATGGCTCGAGCCTACCGGTCCCGATCTCACTCGATCCGCAGCTTCTCGGCTCCGGCCGCTAGCCGTACGTTGACCTCAGCGGTTGGGTGACCCGGTCACCGACTCGTTGTCGTCTCCCCAGGTCTCCTCGCTCCAGTGCTGCTCGACCTGTGGTTTTGCGAAGAAGCCGATGACCCTGAGGTCCTCGTCTCCGGTGTTCTTCAGGTCGTGCATCGTGCCTTCCGTCAGCACGATCAGGTCGCCCTTCTTCACCGGTTGCGGGCCGTCGTCGAGCAGGAGCTCGCCCGATCCCCCGATGAAGAACTGGGTCTCCTCGGCCGTGTCGTAGTGGCGACCCAGTCTCTTTCCGGGTGGGATCGCGAAGTAGATCTCCGTCGACTGTTCCGAGCCGTTGCCTCCGTAGGCGAAGTAGCCGCCCACCCATGCTGCGTCGTCGGTGGCGCTCGATTCGAGCGAGACCGTTTCCACATCGTCCACGTTCAGTGGCTTGTCCATCGTTACCTCTTTCTTCTTTCGGGCTCCCACCCCGTGCCCCGCAGCCATCCTCGACTCCCGGGGCCTCCTTGTCAAACGGAAGGTCCGCCGTTCACAGCCGTCCGGAAATCACACCAAACCCGAATCCTTCGACTGAAAATGGTGTTGACTAATGCAATGGGAATCTTGCCTGCGTCTTTCCGCGTCCGTTTGTCAATCTTCGCCGCCGTCGTTGCCGGCCTGTTCGCCTTGCCCGCCATGGCTTCTGCGTGCACCCTGCCGGGGGCCGTTAATGACGAGCTGAGCGGTGGCACGACGCAGACCTTCGGCGGCAACCTTCCTGGCCCGTACCGGGGCAAGTTCATCCAGATTCCGTTCGAGATTCCCGCCGGAACCACCGGCATGCGGATCAGGTACTGCTACGACAGCGACGGTCCCGACAACGCGACCGGCGGCACCGCCAACGATGACAACACGACCCTCGACCTCGGCGTATACGGGCCGAACGAGGCCGACCCCGAGAACTGGACGATGGCCCAGCGCCGCGGCTGGAGCGGTAGTGCGATCAAGGTCGTCGGCATCGGCGGCAACGGCCCGACCAACGAAGCGACCTACAACCTGAACCGCAAGGCCTATGTGCCCGGCAACACGACGAGGGGTTATCTGCCCGGAACGATCCAGGAGGGAACCTGGGCTGTGGAACTCGGAGCCGGATACATCGACGACGAGCCCGACTACCTCGCCGACTTCAAGGTCGAGGTCGTGACCAGCACCGATCCGGACTGGGCCGACGACGGCTTCGGCCCCGACCCTTACACGCCCTACGTCGCCAACCCCGCTGCTGGCTGGTACACCGGTGACCTCCACGTCCATGGGGAGAGCGAGCCCGGGAATGCGCCCAATGACGACAGCTTCGGCCTCGGGTTCAACACGGTCGGCCTCGACTTCATGACGCTGGTCGATCACAACAACGACGTCGGCCGGCAGACCCAGTTCGGCTCCTACGACCAGGCGTACCCGGGCAAGCTGATAATCCCGGGCACCGAGATGACCACCTACGACGGTCATTTCAACAGTCAGAACTCCAACGTCTTCACCGACTTCCGTCTGGGCGAAATCCTCCGCGTCGACGAATCCAACGTGGACGGGCATCTCGACAACGGTGAGCTGACCTCGGTCCGCGATCCCGAGGACCCGTCGTCACGCTTCGCGCAGATCCAGGGGGCGGGCGGCTGGACACAGATCAACCACCCCACCACTTTCAAGGATGCCCCGGCCAGCTGCCGCGGCTGCTCCTGGTCATACACCGACGGGCAGACCGACTTCACGAAGGTCGACGCGATCGAGGTCGTGACCGGCCCGCCCGGCATCCCGGCGCCCAACCCGGTCGCAATGAACCCGTTCGTTCCGACAGCCATCGAGTACTACGAGCACGCTCTCACGACCGGCGCCCACGTCGCTGCCGTCGGATCGAGTGACGACCATCAGGCTCTGGAAGTAGCGGTCGGCCTCACCGAGACCGTCCTCGGCAAGGCAGTCACGGTTGTCAATGCCGACCAGCTCTCGCAGAGCGGTATCACCGCCGCGGTCAAGGCCGGACACACCTACGTCAAGTCGTTTGGTCCCAATGCTCCCGACGTGGAGATGACCGGTTCCGGTTCCACGGCCCAGCCCGGTACCGCGATCCCCGGTGACTCGCTGACCAGCGACGAGCTGAAGTTCTCGATCAACGTCAAGAAGGCGGGACCGACCGGCGTGTCGCCGAACGGGTACAAGCTCGAGATCCTGAAGGACGGCGTCCCGGTCGGTTCAACCACCGTCACCGGCGACGACTTCACCTACAGCGACTTCTCGACCTCGGCGACCGGCCGTTACTCGTTCAAGCTGTCCCGCCAGGTATCCGGCAACACGCTGATCGAGGCCTACTCGACCCCGATCTGGTTCACATTCAAGGCAGCACCGGCCGCGACCTGCGAGACCGACGCCTCGCTCTGCCCGAAGCCCTCGAACAAGTTCAGCTTCAAGGGCGTGAAGCTCAACAAGAAGAAGGGCACCGCCTCGCTCAAGGTCAGGGTGCCGAGTGCGGGCGGGATCAGCCTGCTCCCTTCGAAGACCGTGAAGGGTCAGTCGAAGAAGGTCAGGAAGAACTCGACCATCGCCCTGACCATCAAGGCCAGAGGCAAAGCCGCCAAGTCCCTGAAGAGGAAGGGCAAGGCGAAGGTCAAGGCCAAGGTCAGGTTCACCCCGTCCGGTGGCAAGCAACTGATCAAGAGCAAGACCGTAAAGCTGATCAAGAAGAAGGCCAAGAAGTCCCGGAAGCGTTAGTACTTCGTCGGAGATCTTTCACATTCATGGCTAGTCTGGTTATCTCGTTATAGTCAGAGTAGTCATGAGAATGATCGGTGTCGCAGAACTCAAGTCGAAACTCAGTGAATACCTGGCCCAGGTGAAGGCCGGCGAGGAGATCGTGGTGACCGAGCACGGCCGGCCGGTGGCGAAGCTCGTGAAGGCCTCTCCCGACGCCGATGACGGACTCGACGATCTGGTCCGCCGTGGGATCGTCAAGCGCGGATCCGGTGAACCGATCCCGGACAGCTTCTTCGACGCCCCGCGTCCGAAGAGCAAAGGCGCATCAGTCACCGAGGCATTGATCGAAGAGCGGCGCTCGGGCCGGTAAGAATGAAGTTCTGGGACGCTTCCGCCGTTACCCCTCTGCTGTTGGATGAGGGGGGATCATCTACGGCACTTGGAGACCTACTGCGTGCCGACCCTGCGCAGGTGGTGTGGTGGGGAACGCTCGTCGAGTGTCAGTCGGCGATCCGCCGCCGTGAACGGGAAGGTCTTCTCGATTCTGGGCAGGTCATCGAAGCGACGGATCTGCTTGCGACGTTGGCCGGCAAATGGGTTGAAGTTCAGCCGGGTGACAGGCTCCGGGCGAAGTCGATTCGTCTGCTCGGTGTCCACCCGTTGAAGGCCGCCGATGCTCTGCAGCTGGCTGCCGCGGAAATCTGGCGAGGCGACTCGCCTACGAGAACCGAATTCGTCTGCCTCGACGAGCACCTGGCCGACGCGGCCCGCCGCGAGGGCTTCCGCAGCCTGCCGAACCCGTAACCTGTCCCGCGATGGCCCTCTCCATTGGAATCGTGGGGCTTCCCAATGCCGGGAAGTCGACCCTCTTCAACGCCCTGACCAAGAACGACGTTCTGGCGGCGAACTACCCCTTCGCGACGATCGAGCCGAACGTCGGTGTGGTCGGCGTTCCCGACTCGCGCCTGGCGAAACTCTCCGAGATCTACGACTCCGAGAAGATCCTGCCGGCGACCGTGCAGTTCGTCGACATCGCCGGAATCGTCAAGGGTGCATCGGAAGGCGAAGGGATGGGCAACAAGTTCCTCTCGAACATCCGTGAGTGCGACGCGATCTGCCAGGTGACCCGCGTCTTCAAGGACGACGACATCACTCACGTCGACGGTGAGGTCTCCCCCGCAACGGACATCGAGACGATCCAGACCGAACTGATCCTCGCCGACCTGCAGACGATCGAGAACGCACTGCCTCGGCTCCAGAAGGAATCGAAGCGCGACAAGGACCTCCTGCCGCAGCTCGACGCGGCCGAGAAGGCCCAGTCGCACCTCGAGATGGGCAACGGCATCTTCCAGGCCGGCCTCGACCCCGAACCGCTGAACGACCTCCACCTGATGACCGCCAAGCGGCAGCTCTACGTATTCAACTGCGACGCCGACGAACTGAACGACGAGGCCCTCAAGACCTCGATGCGGGCGATCGTCGCCCCGGCCGAAGCGATCTTCCTCGACGCCAAGTTCGAATCGGAACTGGTCGAGCTCGACGACGAAGACGAGGCCCGCGAGATGCTGGCCGACATCGGCGTCGAAGAACCGGGCCTCGACGTGCTCGCGCGGGTCGGCTTCGAGACCCTCGGCCTCCAGACCTACCTCACGGCCGGACCCAAAGAAACCAGGGCCTGGACGATCGACAAGGGTGCCACGGCCCCCGAGGCCGCCGGCGTGATCCACACCGACTTCCAGCGCGGCTTCATCAAGGCCGAGATCATCAGCTACGACGAGCTGATCGAGTACGGATCGATGGCCGACGCGAAAGCCGCCGGCAAGGTCCGGATGGAAGGCAAGGACTACGTAATGGCCGACGGCGACGTGGTCGATTTCCGTTTCAACGTTTGAGCCGGTGCCGCCAACGGATACCGTTCCATGATGAAGACCAGCGCCGGCCTACTCGTTTTCCGCATCCGCGACCGGCGGCTCGAGGTGTTCATCGCCCACATGGGCGGCCCGATCTGGGCGAAGAAGGACAAGCGTGCCTGGTCGATCCCGAAGGGTGAGATCGACCCCGGCGAGAAGCCCCTCGAAGCGGCGATGCGCGAGTTCCGCGAGGAGACCGGCATGGAACCGCCGGAGTCGAAGCTGATCAACCTCGGCGAGTTCGAGCAGTCGAAACGGAAGCGCATAATCATCTGGGCGGCCGAGGGCGAACTCGATCCGGAGAAGCTGAAGAGCATCACGTTCACGCTCCAGTGGCCGCCGAACTCCTTCAAGGAGATCGAAGTGCCCGAAGTCGACTACGCCGAATGGTGCACGGTGCCCGAGGCATCCGAGAAGGTGATCAAGGGCCAGGTCCAGGTCCTGCGTGAACTCGAGAAGCAGCTGATCGGGTCCGGCGTCATCGACTGACCGACTCGCATCAGTTGCCGGAGGCCGCGTCCAGTTCCCGGCGGAGCTTGGGCGACGGGACATATGAAGTGGTCCTGCCCTGCCCCACCTGATCGAGATAGCCGGAATCGACGAGCCGGCGCAGATCGGTACTTGCTGTGGCTGTGGCCACATCGGCTTCGGCTCCGTACCGGGCGCGATCGGTCTTGCCGGTGTGGGCTTGCTCCAACGCGATCACGAGACGGTCATCCCAGCCCTGTCGTGCGACGATCCCTTCCAGAATACTCCAGCGTTTCGCAGCCTCTGCGATCAGCCTGGTCCGACGTTCCGCCTGAACCAGATGCGCTTCAACGCAGAACTCGACCCAGGGGGATGCGTCGTTTTCGGGGGAGTACGACCCCTTCTGTACCAGCCCAAGCGTCTCGTAGAAGGAAGTCGTGTCTTCGGCCAGATACTGCTCAATCGATCCGAATTCGGGGGCCAGAATCCCCTGCCTGGCCAACACAAGTGACTGGAGGATTCTCGAAATACGACCGTTGCCGTCCTCGAAAGGATGGATCGAAACCAGGTTCAAGTGGGCCATCGCCGCCGCAACGATCGGATGGGGCTGATCCGGGTTCGCAAGTGACTTGGTCAACTCTCGGCAGAGCTGTGCCACCCGGCTCGCCGGCGGGCCTTTGTATGCAGCTTCGCCACGAGGTCCGGTAACGCTGATCGGACCCGTCCGGTAGAGCCCCGGATGTTTGCCGTCCTGAAAGCTGCATGCTTCGAATTGGAGATCCAGGATGATTCTCGGGGTCCAGTCGAACTCGGGGTCGGCCGCCAGAACCGCCACGTGGTGCATTGCGAGCGCATAACAAGCCAGAGCCAATTCGTCGTGATCTGACGGACTGCTGGTGCCCGTAGCGACGGAGGTGAGTCGATCTGGATCGACTGAGAATCCTTCGATCCCGACCGAGCTGCCGTAGGACTTTCCCTGCTCTGTCCGTCTCAGCGACCCGGTCCACGGCGCCGCCTGGCTTATGCGAACGGAATGCTGATTTGCCAGCTCATCGAGGCGCGTGAGCTTCTTCGCCAGAACGGAACTGATCTTCGGGGATGAGTAGATCATGCCCAGAGTATAAACGATTATTCGTACATGCGTATAAACATATGATACTTGGCTCCTGCCTCCCGCTTAACGACCGAGGGGGCCGCCGAAGCGACCCCCTCGTAAAACGTCGTAGCTACCTGGCTAACGGGTGACGCGGAACTTGACCGCGAGGGACGATGTCGGCTGGTCGTCGGCGACGAACCGCGCGCCGAGCCTCAGCTTGATCGCGCCTTTCCGGCCGGCCTTGCGCTTCACGAACTTGCGCTGGTTCGGCTTGACCTTGATCGTCACGTTGGCCTTGCCGGCCTTGGTGAGCGATGCGGTGGCGCTGCCGATCTTCCGGCCCGCCGCCTTCAGGGTCATCGAGGTGGTGCAGTCACGCGAGCAGCTGTACGCGACGCGCACCTTGCCGGCGTTGATGACTTCGCCGAGCCGCGAGGTCTTGACGCCGACCAGTCCGATTACCGGACCGGGATCGGCCGGCGGATCGGGATCGACCGGGGTCACCGGGCGGAGCTGGTTGACGATCAGCACGCTCGAGGTCGCACGCTCTCCGAGGATCGCGTTAGCACTCGCGTTGGTGAGGGTCAGGTCGACAGTCCTGTCCGGTCCCTCGGCCGGCTGGTCGGCGAACGCCACGTCGAACGTCTGCCGCGACTCACCGACCGGGAAGGTCAGCGTGCCCGAGCCGTCGGTGGCACCGCCACCGGTGCTCGTGTAGTCGACCGTGGCCGCACGGTTCAGCGGGCCCGAGCGGGTGACCACGATGGTCGCAGTTCCGGCACGTTCGTCGATCGACGTCACTTGGTTTGCGAAGTTGAACGTCGAGGCGGGGACGATCGCGATGCCTTCGATCTCGTCACCGCCACCGATCGGGCCCACCAGAGAGGCTGCGCCTGAATCGGGGCTCACCGTGTAGAGCGACGAAGTGCCGGGGCTGCCGGCCGCTTCGAGGGCCGCGTAAGCGGTTCCACTGCCCGGGGCTATGTCGAGCCCGGCGTTCGGGGTCGTATCGACTCCGAGTGAACCGACTGTGAACAGCTGGCCCGTATTGGGCGAGGTCGGCGTGGCGTTGACCGAGCCCTGGGTCACGAGGGTGTCGTTGTCGGCCTCGATGCCGTAGAGCGTGGTGCCCGTTCCGCCTGTGCCGTCACGGGAGTTGGTGTAGCCGGATCCGACGACACTCGAAGGATCACCGGCATTCACGTCACCCGTCGCATAGGCGAGTGCGCCATCGGTGCCGAGCAGGCTGCCGTTGTTGGGACTGAAGCGGAAATCGCCTCCACCGGCAGTGACCAGACGGATCGCGTCCGGGGCCGGATTGAAGTCGAATCCGATTTCCGGTCCAGTGAACGGCGCGGCGCCCGGGGTCGAATTGATCGGGGTGGCCTGGAAGGTGTTGGCGACCGTTCCGGGGGTCAGCACGTAGAAAGTGCCGCCGGAAGCGACAGCGTAGAGGCCTCCACCGCGGGGGCGGTAGTCAAGGCCGACCAGGTCGGTGTCGGACGCCGACAACGGGAAGACGGGCGACTGCTCGGTCACCGTGCCGGGGTTCGAGACCGGGAAGGTCACTATCGTGTTGTCGCCTGCGAGTGCGGCTGCGGTTTCGCCGGCCTGGCTCTGCGAGGCCATGATGCCGGCCGGTACCAGAGCCAGCGCCACTGAAGCCAACAGAAGTTTGAATCGTCTGCCGATGCTCATGCTGAAGGGTCCCTTCGTCGAATTCCGGAGCGGCGGTTCTGATCCGCGGCCCTTCCGGACAGGCGCCCGGTGATGGGTATTCGCGCGAAGGGGCGCGCCGGTTCAAACTTTAGAAAACGATTAGGTACCCGTAAGCCGGAACCCGTGGGTCAGTCGGCCGGCCGCAGGTGGACGCGGCCGTCGGCGGTCACGCGGAAGCCGGAGTTGTGGACTACCTCCCAGCGGAAACCGTCGGGGTCGGCGAAGTAGCCGTTCGTGCCGCCCCATGAGGTGGGTCCGGCGTTCCGGATCAGGGTTGCGCCGGCGGCGACGGCCTCCTTGATCACCCTGGCACCGTCCTCGGCGGAATCGACGTTGTGACCGAGCGTGATCGGCGGGGCCTTGGCCGAGTGGCCCACGCTGCCGGCCTCCCTGACCATCTCGTTCACCGGCCAGAGCGCCAGCACCTGGCTGCCCGCGGCCTGGAGGAAGATGTCCTCGCCAGGGACCTCCAGCTACGGTTCCCATCCGAGGCCGCCGACGTAGAAGTGGCGGCTGATGCGGAGGTCACGGACCCCGAGGGTTATGGCGCTCAGCTTCGGGTCCACGGCTACCGCACCAGGTCGCGGCTGAGCTGGCCGACACGCATCGCAAGCAGCTTCATCAGGTTCTCGAGGAGGGTGCAGACCAGGGCCGGGTCATCGGCCCGGATCACCTTGAGGTCGTCGTGCGAAAGGGCGAACGCGACCACGTCGTCGGCCGCATCGACGTGGCCGAGACGCTTCCGCTCGCTGAGCATCGCCACCTCCCCCAGGGTCATGCCGGAGGAGAACGTGGCGACCCGGTGTTCGACCCCGTCACCGCCCTTGGCCAGCACGTTGACGTTGCCCTTGACCACGAAAAGCATCTCTTCGACGTGGCCGACCTGTTCGTAGATCCGGGTTCCCGCCGCGTACTCGCGGCGCTCGAACCGGGCGGTCAGCTTCTCGATCTGTTCCTGGTCCATGTCCTGGGTCGCGGCGTGCTGGGAGATCGGGATCTCCTCCGGTTCCGGGTTGCCGCCGTGGATGAGGAGCAGCTCGTTCTCGCACCATTCGAGGGCGAGGTCGAGGTCGGGGAAGGTCCGCACCGGATGGAGGCCGGCCTCCTTTCGCAACTCGGCCAGATCTCCCTTGATCCGCGGACGGTGTTGGGTAGATGAGAAGACGAGAGCGATCCCGTGTTCCTCGAATGACTCGACCAGATGGCTGAGTATCGGGATGAACACCGGGTCGATTTCCCGGACCGCGGCGAAGTCGAGGACGGCGTACTTGACCCCCTCGTTGTTTTGGAGGACGGCATTGGTGACCAGCTCACCCGCCGCGAAGAGAATCTCGCCCTGGAGTTCGATCACCCGCACCTCGGACCCGTGGTCGCGGAGGATCGCCTGCTCGTCCGCGGGCCGCAGGTGCTTCGAATGGTTCTCCGAACAGGTGGTCTCCTTGCGGACCGGTGGCGCCGGACGTCGCTGGGGGCTCATCACGTGAAGGTGGAGTTCTTCGGAGAGGTCCTCGCAGACCTTGACCCCGCGCACGCTGTTGCCGTGGACGTCGAGCGGCGGCGAATAGACCGCGATGCCGAGCTGGCCGGGCAACACGGCGACGATGCCGCCCGCGACCCCGGACTTCGCCGGCAGGCCGACCGAGTAGAGCCAGTCGCCGGCGGCGTCGTACATCCCGCAGCTCGCCATTACGCTCAGCACGCTGCGTACGGTGTCCTCGCGGAGGACCCGTTCCTTCGTGATCGGATTGACGCCGGTCGAAGCGAGCGTCGCCGCGATCACCGCAAGGTCCCGACCGTTGACCAACGTCGAGCACTGCCGGAAGTACGTCTCGACGATGTCCTCGACCTCGTCGTCGAGCACGTCCGCGTTCTTCAGCAGGTAGGCGATCGCGCGGTTGCGGTGGCCTGTCGTGTTCTCGGATTCGTAGACGGCTTCGTCGACCTCGAGCTGCCGCCCGGCGAAAGCCGAGTACTCGCGGAGGATGCGGTTGATCGGCTGAACGCCGCCCAGCGGCTTGATCAGCGACGTCGTCGCGATCGCCCCGGCGTTGACCATCGGGTTGAGCGGGATGCCCGTCCCCGGCTGCAGGGTGATCGAGTTGAAAGCCTCGCCGCTCGGCTCGACGTCGACGTGCCGGCGCACGTGCTCCTCCCCCAGGGCCTCGAGCGCGAGCGCGTAGGTGAGGGGCTTCGAGATCGACTGGATCGTGAACTCGTGCCGGGTCTCACCGACCTCGTAGATGCTGCCGTCGGCGGTGACCAGCGCGATGCCGAACCAGTCGGGACTGGCCTGGGCGAGCTCAGGAATGTAGGACGCGACCTCGCCGGCGGTGTTCTTGGCGTGGCGGTCATGAAGGCGCTCGAG
>JBPPMI010000071.1:0-7411 GCA_051305975.1 Solirubrobacterales bacterium | reverse complement strand
GGCGGCGTGGGGGCTCTTTATCAGCGCGAAAGGTGTCCAGAGTCGGCGTTGTCTACCCAACGTGAACCCTGGAGGCCCTCGTGGACGCCGATCTGGACACCCTTGCCACCGCACTCTATGTGACGACCGACTATCTGCTGACTGCTCATCCTGAGCGTGTCCCCATCTAGTCCGGACCGCTACCGGGTCTGGTCGATGATCGTCATCCCGCGACGGGCGAGCTCGGCCGGGACGCCGACGCCCGACCCGGCGCGTCGGACGACCACAACCACCGGATCGGGGTCCGCCCGGAGCGCAACCGTGCTCCGTACGCACGACTTCTGGTCGTCCGACGCGCCGGTCGCCGAGGTGCGGACGTGCAGAACGGGCCGGCCCCACGAGGGACCGGCCCGATCTGTCGGTCGGGGGCCGGGGTCTTTTTGGCATTTCGCCTGTTCTCCCCGCGTGATTCGTGTCGGGCGTGTCGCCCGTTTCCCAGCCAACCGGCTCCCATTTCCCAGCCGGGCACGCTGTCGTCAGCGCGCAACCCCGTAGCGAAGCGTCTTCGAGACCGACTTCGCTCCAGCCTTGGACACGGTGACACGCATGGTGACCTTCTTGCCCTTGTACGACTTCTTCACCGTCATGGCACGGTCACGGTCCACAATCTTGGCCCCGACCTTCCACGCGTAGGTGATCTTCGCGCCCATGGCGCGAGTGGGGGTGACTTGAGGGTTTTGCCGACCTTCGCGGCAGTGTCGCCCTTCATGGCTGACCACGACTGCACAGTGATACCCCGCCGTTGTCGTTGTCGTCGTCGGCAGGTTCAAGGGCATCGCACGAACGAGGAAAGCCGGAGTGCGTGTAGAACGTCGCTGAAGTTGGCGGAATCGCTGGGTCGCTGAATGACACCGACACCTCAACGGTGGGACCAGCCATGGACCTGTCGATGATCTTGCGGAAGAGCAGAAGATACGAGGCGAACCGTCAGCAGAATTCGTCTCGACGACTCCGTTGAAAGTCTCGGTGTGGAGAACTCGACCGCAGGCTGCCACCGTCAAATTGATTTGAGTCGACGGCGGAACATGCTCGCTTAGGTCAACAATTCCGCTTCTGTAGATGGCGTCATAGCCCACGGTTAGGTCAATCTTGGTGATGGCGGGAGCAGCGTTCGCGGCAGTCGCTCCACCGATGACCGTTGCAAAACTGACGGCGAATGTGAGCACCATTGTCGCGATCTTGCGCATACCGGGGGTTCCTCGTCTTGGCGTCGTTGCCGCCAGCGCGGCGGCAGTAGGTGTCTTCATTGGGCAGTCCCGTAGCGGAGCGTCTTGGAGACAGACTTGGATCCAGCCTTGGAGACGGTGACCCGCATGGTGACCTTCTTGCCCTTGTATGTCTTCCTGACGAACAGGACGCGGTCGCGGTCGACTGTCTTGGTTCCGACCTTCCACGCGTAGGTGACCTTCGAGCCGGGCGCGCGGGTCGGGGTGACGCCCAGCGACTTCCCGACCTTCGCTGTCGTCGTTGCGCCCTTCTTGGTCGACCATTCCGACACCGTGATGCCGGTGGGCTCGTCGCCGTAGCCGGGACTGTTGATGGTCTCGCAGGAAGGACGTGGGACGTAGTTCTTGTAGCCGTCGTAGGAGCCAGTGAGAACGAACGGGTCGTACCCCGGCTGGGTGACTGTGAGGGCGTACTCGACCGAACGTCCGACCATCTCGTTGACAGGGTTGGGTCCAGATACGTTCTGCGAGCCTTCCGGACCGAATATCGCGAAGGTGAGCCAGTCGGAACTGTCGGGTTGGCTGCCGTCTACTACCGAGAAGGACTCCTTGAGGAGGTTTCCGCATGAGGACCACGCGACGTGCAGAGCGGTACCTGCTGTGGGTTGCGAGCCGTTCTGAGAAACGTGGAGGATGCCAGCGCCTATCACCTTCAGCGAAGCGTTCTGGATGACGCCGACGCTGTTGATGACCACCCGCTCCGCCTCAGGCACCGGGTCAGCCTGTGCAGGTGCCGCTACGGCGAACGAGGCAGCACCCAGCGCCGTCGATGCCAGCACGGATACGAGTCGAGCCTTCACGATTCCCCCTAATGATGTGCCCTCAGCCGGGCCTACTTCTGCATGTCGGCGGTACCGAGCCGCAACCTGAGCGGCCCCATCGACGTGAGCAGCGTAAAGGCCGAGGTAGACACGACCGACACCCTTTGGTGTGAATGAGGGTCTACGGGTTCGTCGGGTGGGTTCCCGGTCTACTGGAGCCCACCGCGTGAGGCGCGGCGTTAGAGCCCGATGCACTCGTACTCAACGTCGCTCATGGCGTCGTCAATGCCGCTGTCGTCCTCAGCGCCCGACTCCACATTGGAGACGAACTGGTTCGCCGCTGACACGTAGGTACCCATGGCAGAAGCAAGCGGCTCGTACTCGGTGTCGGTTGCGGCAGCAGACTCCGCAGCAGCCACCATCTCGCCCATCTGCGCGACCGCGCCGTCCGCGTCATCGTTGCGCCACGCCGCCTGCTGGGCTTCATACCCTTCGCATGCGCGAGCCGCGTCGGATTCAGCGCTGGACTCTGCGCCGCCGCCGCAGGCCGACAGGAGGATGGCTACTGCAGCGATGCAGGGGCTGAATGCTCGGACATGCGAGAAGGTCATGCGGTCCATATCGGCGGTGGGCTGGGACTACTGGACGACCGGCAGGTAGTGCACTGATGAGCCGCGCGGCTCCAACAGGTAAGCGCCCTGCCCCGAATAGGGACAGGGCGCTTACCTGTGAAGCCTGTGGGCTGTTAGCTAGGAGGACCGCCTCCTAGGGCTGCTCGAAGTCACTCCGCCGGGGCACATGTTGATCGCGCCGTGGCGCACCACCATCATGGGCAATGGTGGCTTCTCGTACACGATGTGGAGGACGCAGGAGCGGTTCACGCCACCGGTGTTCTTCAGCGCAAAGACCTTGCGCAACACGTGGCTCGTGCGGCTCTTGGAGAGCGGGACGCCGCTGTTGACGGTCCTGACTGCCGCGAACTTGGAGTCTGGTCACTCGGTTCAGCGGCTGCTGGCCCACTGTGAACCGCAGGACCCGGCGGCTGCCGCAGCGGCGCTGCGGGGGCCTGCTTCATGACCGCCAAGAAGCCCGCCAAGCGGCCCGCGACGAGGACTGGCAGGGGGAAGCCGCAGCGTCGGACGCGAGCCAAGATGGTCCAGCCTGACATCAGCAATGTCGTGGACATGGGCTCCCCGAAGGTCAGCCTCATCAAGAAGCGTCTCGCGACCGCTGCGACCCACCGGCAGATCATCCCCACGGGCACGTTGGCGGAAGTTCGCAGCATCCTGCCAGCAGTTGATGAGTTGGAGGCCGACGACCTCGACATCGCCAAGTACCACCACCAGTTCACCGACCAGCACGTCCAAGCAGCCGCCGCGTTCATCGACCGCTCCGGCATCGCCACCGAGATGGAACGCCACCACAAGGACGCCAAGGAGGCGCGCGGACGGAAGGAGACCATCCCGTTCCGGGCCATCCTCATCGCGTTGTGGATCGTCGCCAACGACGGCGGCAACCTGTGGATGACGAACCTGCGTGACGTGCTCTTCCACAAGATGACACCCGAATCACGGGACCTGCTCGGGATCAAGTACCCCGACCGGCCCACCCCTCTCCACGAGGACGCCCGCAACGACAAGACACCCCTACGCGACCGGATGTGGGACCAGAACTCCGAACGGGCGGTCGGACGCGCGTTCCATCGGATGCTCAAGACCATCGACCCATCCGTGCACCCCAAGAACCGGATCATGACGTGGCAAGAACTCGCCGAGAAGTCACTGCCGCTGTCGTTGCGCGAACAGCAGAAGTACCAAGCCCGCCTCGACTGGGTGTGCAACCGGCTCTTGGAGACCGCGTTCAAGACGCTCCCACGCAAGATCCGTCGTATGTACAAGGGGTCCGCTGTACAAGGGGTCCGCCTGCATCGACGCGACCCCCATGCCGTTGTTCGCGCGGGGACGCGGCAAGGACAACACCGAGTGCTCATCCGACCCCGACGGCGGGTTCTACGGACGCCAGAACGACCACACTGAACCCGGCGAAATCACCAAAGCCATGTGGGCGCTCGACATCTCCCTCGTCGTCGCCGTCGACTGCCACCACGGGAAGCGTCAGTACCTTCCGACTGTGCCGATTGGGATGGCAGTCGACCGGCCCGGCATGGACCCCGCCGGTGCAGCACGGCGCATCTTCGGCTACCTCCAAGCCGCCAACTACAAGATGAACTGGCTCGCTGGTGACCTGCTCTACACCGACCAGAAGCCCGACAAGTTCCAGACCCCTGCCCGCGAAGTCGGCTACAAGCCGGTCCTCGGGTACGGCCCCAAGCACCACGGACGCCAAGGAGCCCACCACACCGGCATGCACATGATCGAAGGGTCATGGTTCTGCCCCGCGACGCCCGAAGACCTCGTGGAAGCCACCGTCAACCGGCGCTCTAAAGACCCACGAAAGAAGACGACCCACGAGCAGTGGAAGAAGGACATGGACGCTCGGTCCGTGTTCCTCATGAGGTCGAAGGAGAAGCCCACCGACGACGGCAAGGAACGTCTCGGCTGTCCCGCCTCAGGTGCCAACCCGCTTGTCGCGTGTTCTCACAAGCCGAAGTCGATGCTGCCCCGCCCCACCAAGCAGCCCGACGGCAAGGTCGTTGACGTGCGCATCACCGTCAACCCGACAGACATTCCGACCGGCGACGCACTGCCGCACGTGTGCGCCCAAGACACCCTGACGGTCCACCGCTCCGAGAACGACGAGAGCGCCGACCGGTACCGCCAAGAACTCCGCTTCGGAACCCTCCAGCACTCCACCGTCTACGTGCGGCTGCGCCAAGCCCAAGAAGGTCTGCACGGGTTCGCCAAGAAGCAGGCCGCGAAGGCTCTCGACGACCCCGACGCCCGCCGCGTACGCGGACGCGCAGCCCAGTCCCTATTCGCTGCGCTTCTACTCGCTGCTGCCTCAGTCGCCAAGATTCGTACCTTCCTCCACACCGCCGAGACCGACAGCAACGGCGACCGGTGGGTCAAACGTGACGACCTCGTGACTGCACTGCGGACACCGCCCGGCGACGCAGCACCCGACCCGCCACCCAAAGAGGAACCAGCCGTCGCCTAACCGGCGTTACGCGGCACCTTCGGAACTAAATCTGACGCTCCACTTCTAGCCCGACCTCGCTCGGGCTACACGCATGCCCAGATTCGGTCGCACCGACCGGCGAACCGGCCCTCGGGCTGACCACCGCGAGCCGATGGTCTGTGAGAAGCGCCGAGAACAACGAAACACCGCCGCCCGGCCCCTCATCGGGGCCGGAACGGCGGTGTCTGTTTCAAAAGGACCCCGGAACTCTGACAAAGAGTCCCCGGCCCGTCGGCGGTGGCGGTGGGATTTGAACCCACGGTGGGTGTGACCCCACTCAACATTTCGAGTGTTGCACCTTCGGCCGCTCGGACACGCCACCGCGCGGAACCCTACCGGAGGGCCGGCGCCTCCAAGAAACCGGCGGCCGGTCCCGCCGACGGGGCCGATGCCGTGGTCACGGAGCGTCAGCGACGGTAACTTCGGCGCACACCTGTCCTCGCCGATGGCGCGGGCCGAAAGGAGCGGTTCCTGACCGTGGCTGCCGTCCGACGTGCACGAGACCTCGCCCGCGGCGCCCTTCCGAGGAGCGTGGGGGAGCGGCTGCCGGCTGCGCCACCGCAGGAGGTGACCGAGCTCCTCCACGACAAGCGCTTCCAGGGCGCGGTCGCCGAGCAGGCCGAGGAGCAGGGCCGTCCCGAGGAGGAGGTCTGGGAGGAGGTCAAGGGCTACCTCCACGAGATGTCCGCGGCCCACGACGACCGCACCGCCCAGGGCTGGGCGCGGATGGGCGAGTGGTTCCTCCGGGCGTACGACGTGCTGGTCGACGAGGACGACATGCAGGCGCTCAGGCGCCTCGACCGCACCCACAGCCTGGCGCTCGCCTTCAGCCACCGGTCCTACCTCGACGGCATGGTCATCCCCAACGCACTGTCGTCGCGACGGTTCTCGCCGACGTACACGTTCGGCGGCGCCAACCTCAACCTGCCCCTCATCGGCACCGTCGCGAGCCGCACCGGCCTGATCTTCATCCGCCGCTCGACGCAGGAGATCCCGGTCTACCGGCTGGCGCTGCGCTCCTACATCCGCCGGATGGTGACCAACAAGCGCAACATGGCGTGGTCGATCGAGGGCGGCCGGACCCGCACCGGCAAGCTGCGTCCGCCGGTGCACGGCATCCTGAAGTACCTCACCGACTCGGTGCAGGACGAGGGGGACGGCGACGATGCGCCCGACGTGCAGGTCGTCCCGCTGTCGGTCGTGTACGACCAGCTCCACGAGGTCTCGCTGATGACCGAGGAGTCGCGCGGGGCCAGCAAGACGCCGGAGGACTGGCGCTGGCTGGTGCGCTTCGCCCGGCTCCAGCGCAACCGCCTCGGCCGCGCCTACCTGACCGTCGGCGAGCCGTTCTCGCTGCGCGAGCGGATGCAGGCGCTCGCGGACGAGGGCGTCACCGGACACCAGGCGGTCGAGCGGGTGGCGCTCGACATCTCCCACCGGCTCAACCGGGCCACCCCGGTCACCGTCACCGCGATCGTGTCGCTCGCCCTCCTCGGTGCCGACCGCGCGCTCACCGTCGACGAGGTGCTCGACACCGTCGAGCCGCTGGCGACGTACATCGAGAAGCGGCAGTGGCCGGTCGCCGGCGCCGCCGACCTCCGGGACCGCTCGACCATCCGTCGTGCCCTCGCCGAGCTGGCCCGCAGCGGCGTGCTCACGGCGTACGACGGGGGCACCGAGCCGGTCTGGAAGATCGGGGACGACCAGCACCTGGTCGCCGCGTTCTACCGCAACACGGTCATCCACATCCTCGTCGAGCGCGCCATCGGCGAGCTCGCCCTGCTCACCGTGAGCGAGCTCGAGCCCGACGCCGAGCTGCCGCCCGGCGGCGAGCTGCAGGTCGGGTGGGAGGAGGCGAAGCGGATGCGTGACCTCCTCAAGTTCGAGTTCTTCTTCCCGAGCCGGGCGGGCTTCGAGGACGACCTCCGCACCGAGCTCCAGCTCCTGGTGGGCGAGGGTGTCACCGACATGACGCCCGTGCGCGCCCGCGAGCTGCTGGTCAACGCCCGACCCCACCTGGCGCACCTCGTCCTCCGGCCGTTCCTCGACGCCTACCTCGTGCTCGCCGACCGGCTCGCCGACCGCGGTGACAGCGCCGTCGACGAGGACGACCTGCTCGCCGACTCGCTGGCCGTCGGCCAGCAGTGGGCGCTGCAGCGTCGCGTCGCGAGCGCCGAGTCGATCTCCCTGGAGCTCTTCCGCACCGCGATGTCGCTCGCCCGCCACAAGGGGCTGCTCGACGGTGGC
>JBPPMI010000070.1:0-2205 GCA_051305975.1 Solirubrobacterales bacterium | reverse complement strand
CTAGTCCTCGTCCGGCCACGGCTCTCCCGGCGGCCAGTGGGCCGGTAGGCCAAAGAACTCCTCCGACGTCGAGGCGGGCGGAATCTCTGTGAGCATGTCAGCAGCGAGAGCTACGGCGTGGCCGGGAAGGCCGGGGTGGTCCGGCAACTCGTGGATGGGGTTGGGGTGTCGCCACAACGTCACTTCGGCGCGCTGCAGGTAATACGGCATGAGCTGATTGACCAAGAGCACGCCAGATACGTTGCTGTGCTGCCAGTCAGGAGGCACGCCGAAGTAGCCGTCTGGCTGCCGAACCTCACGAGTCTCCGTCTGACCGTCCGGGCCCTCGCCCCACTGGACCGACAGTGCCCCGTACATCGCGTTCGTGGTGTGCCAACGGTCCCGGTCGTGGATGTACGTTCCGACGACGATGACGAAGGGTGCGTCCAGGTCGCCGTACTCGTGATGCTTCGAAGTGAGGGCCTTGCGGATCGCAGGCGCATCGTCGATCCATCCGACGCCGGTGTGACCGTAGACGCCGATGGCCCGGTTGTCGGCCCGTCGTCCTCGTGCCTCGGGCTTCTTCGGGATTGACTTGAACGTCACCGACCAGTCGTCGTGCTGCCACCGGTGCGCCGGAGCACTGTCGATGTCCCAGGGTGCGTCGGGGTCGAGTTCTCGCAACCACCGTCGTAGGTCGGCCCTCAGCCGGGCTGCCGGTGGCGTGGTGCTCCCCTCCACGAGGTCGTCCAGCCACAGCATGAAGTTGGGGTCGTCGAGCCGGTTCACAGTGTCGAACAGGACTGCCCGGCGTTGTGCTGTAGCCCGCGCCGAGGGAGTCGAGCCCGGTGCAATCGCCTCGATGTAGAACCGCTCGCCCTCGCGCTCGGCCAGGAAGTCAGGGTGTGTAGTGGTGCCATGCACGGAGGGATGGATCGTGACCTGGTATCCGGCTCTCACCAGGCTCTCGTGGAGGTACATCTCCAAATAGGCGCTACGAAATTGCTCGTCGTCACGCGACCGCAACCGCTGGCGAAGGTCCATGTAGTTGGTCGCATCGTCGATGCGGTCCAGCCACTCCTGCATGAGCGACCGGGGGTGCTGCCAGTAGTCGCCCGCGATCCGATTCATGAAGTTGAAGGTGGACTCCTGATGACGGCTAGCTAGGAGAGGCGTCCGTGCGTACGACCTCGTCGAAGAGCGGCGGACGGTCTGCGTGCATGTCGACGATGGTGACAGCAACCGCTGACAACCGCGCCGAACCCCCAACGAAGGCCCGGAACCCGCTGGCGCTTGGCTGCGCCGCGCCAGCGTAACCCGCTCCGGGGCGTGGAACGTGCTCGTCAACGCGCGTTGAGAGAGCGCGCGATTTGCGCGAGTGACCTTATCGAGAGAGGGGGGTTGCCGTTGTGCCGCAGGTCGGGCCCTCGCGCGAGGGAAGAAACCCAGGGGGCAGCTTCATGCGCCTGCATGGTGCCTGCGCTCCGGACAAGCCGACAGCCCCCGACTCGCA
The DNA here is from genome assembly GCA_051305975.1 of Solirubrobacterales bacterium. Classification (GTDB taxonomy): domain Bacteria; phylum Actinomycetota; class Thermoleophilia; order Solirubrobacterales; family 70-9; genus 67-14. Next base: position 713 of record JBPPMI010000070.1, on the reverse strand, counting down.
TAAGTGCAGGTCAGGGGCTGTTCTGTGCTAGTGGGCGATACTGGGTTTGAACCAGTGACCTCTTCCGTGTCAAGGAAGCGCGCTACCGCTGCGCCAATCGCCCGGGTCTTGAGTTGTCGTACTGAGGTGCTGGCATGCGAGGTGGGTACGGGATTTGAACCCGTGTACACGGATTTGCAGTCCGTTGCCTCGCCTCTCGGCCAACCCACCGTGGAGGTTCCGTCTTCACGGAGGAGACCTTCCGAGCGGACAACGAGACTCGAACTCGCGACCTCAACCTTGGCAAGGTTGCGCTCTACCAACTGAGCTATGTCCGCCTGCATTTCAGGCCGTTCAACCGGCCTCAAGTGCGAGTGGAACAGTAGTACATGGCTTGCACGGCACCAAACTCGACCCCCGGCCCCGCGTGTTCCCCGGCCTCTAGAGTGACGCCATGCGCGCATGGTTCAACGGTGACCTGATGGCCGATCCGACCGAGGGTGTCGTGGCGGTCACCGACCACGGGTTCACCGTCGGCGACGGCGTCTTCGAGGCGGTCAAGACGGTCCAAGGTCGTCCCTTCGCCCTCACCCGTCACCTCGAGCGGCTCGAGCGCAGCGCCGCGGGTCTCGGGCGGCCCGTCCCCGACCTCGACGACGTACGCCGCGGGGTCGAGGCGGTCGTCGAGGGCGCCCCGATGGGGCGGTTGCGGATCACCTACACGGCCGGGCCGC
>JBPPMI010000069.1:0-11332 GCA_051305975.1 Solirubrobacterales bacterium | reverse complement strand
ACGCTGCGCATCTCTTTGTCGGCGAAATTGTGCGCCATCTCGCGCAGGTCTTTCTGCTCGTCAGTAAGCGTGAAGTCAACCACTTCTAAAGCTCCTTCAGTCGATGAAAATTCGGTCTGTTAAGTCGTTTGGGGAGGTTTGGTGCGTTCCCGATTGACCAGTCAGTCAATAACTCGACCAGAAGGATAAAGGATCAGGGATCCGAGCGGTCTAATCTGGCTTCATGCCTGCGCGGATCGGCTTCGCCGAATTCTCGACGTTCCTGCTCGTGTTCATCATCGTGGTCGTCCCGATCGCCGCTTTCGCCTTTTCGCGTTCCGGAAAGGCCCTCGAACAACTCGGCAAGGGCACCTTCGCAATCGACAAGGAGGAGCCCGGCAAGGCGAAACCCTCCGACCCCGCCCTCGACCGCGCCGAGCAGGAGGCCGAGGTCCGGCAAATGGTCGAAGCGAGCGCCTTCCGCCGCCGCGCCCGGGGTGAACCCGACATCGACGTCCAGTCCGAGATCGACCGGGTGCTCGGGGTCGGACCCTGGGCCGAGGTGGACGCGGCCGAGGTGGCCGGAGAGGACGGCAGGGAAGATCCGGAAGGCGAAGAAGGACCGGCCGGCCTCGAAGGCGGAGTGTCGGGGATCAGGGCGGAGATCCGGCAGCTGGTGATCGCCAACAACGAGCGCCGGGTTCGTCGCGGCGAAGCACCTCTCGACGTCGAGGCCGAGGTCGAACGCCGCTTCCGCGAGTGGACCTGACCGAAGAAAACCCGGAAAGATATGTGCTCTCCGGCATGTGGCTCCGGTTGGCGTGGTTAGTATGCCGTCAATGAATGACGACTCCCTCTATGAACTCGAGGAACTCGCCGTCCAGCCCGGGACCTATTTCAACCCCCAGACAGAGGTGGTTGTGATCGTCGACGACTCCGCGTCGGTCAACCTGGAGATCTTCGATCCCGAAACGTTCGAAGGTTCCGAATGGGTCCGGGTGGCCGAAGACATCGCGGTCGACGAAGAGCAGCGCGACGAGATGATCGAAGAGTTCCAGGCCCGGCACCACGCCAGCAACGCCGAGCCGATCGCCGGCGGAGCTCTGGACCCCGACGACCCCGACCTCGACGAACCCGATCCTGAAGAACCGCCCGCGGGAATCGCCCTGGAAGACGAAGCGATCTGATGGACCAGGATCGGCTGACCCTTCTCGGTGTGCCGATCGACAGCGTGGGACGGGAAGGCGGGACCGAACTCGGTCCGGCCGCCCTCCGCAAACTCTTCGAACCACTCGGCCTGCGTGACGCCGGCGACACCGGTCAGCGGATCCGGGGATTGAACCGTGATCCGGCCAACGGCTGGCTTGCCTATCCGGACATCGTGAAGATGAGCGCCGAAGTCCGGTCGCGCGTCTCGTCGATCTCGGCGAAGGGCGAGGTGCCGGTCGTGCTCGGCGGCTGCTGCACCCTCCTCCCCGCCGCCCTTGCCGGAGCCCGCGAAGCCCGGGGCAAGCTCGGGCTGGCCTATTTCGACGGCCACCTGGATCTCTTTACCGGCCGCACCTCGCCGACCGGAGAAGGCGCCGACATGCCGGCCGCCGCGATCCTCGGCCTCGCACCGGACGATCTCGTCGAGACTATCGGGCCCACCCCGATCGTCGAAGCGGGCAGCATGGCCTTCCTCGGCGCCCGTGACGAAGAAGAGCTCGAGATGATCGCTCCGCTACCGAAGGGCCTCGGGATCGGGCGGATCGAGGACCGGGATTCCCTTCGCCACGCCGACCTCGAGCACGTGGCCCACTCGGTGGCCGACGAACTCACCGCCGACGGCGGTCACTTCTGGCTCCATCTCGACGTCGACGTGCTTGACCGCGACGCCTTCCCGGCAACCGATTATCTGATGCCGGACGGACTGAGCTTGGCTGAGCTCAAGGCGCTGCTGGGGCCGCTGGCCGGATCCCCGCGCCTGGCGGGAATCAACGTCACCTGCTTCAACCCGGAGAAGGACAAGGACGGATCCTCCGGCACGGCTTTGGTCGAGATGCTGAAAAGCACACTGATCACTTAGAATCCACGAGTGCTCGAAGCCGGATCAAAAGCCCCTGATTTCACGCTCAAGGATCAGAAGGGAAAGAACGTCACCCTCTCCGACCTGTCGGGGAAGACTGTAGTTCTCTACTTCTATCCCAAGGCGAACACCTCCGGCTGTACGACGCAGGCCGAAGGGGTCCGTGATCACAAGGCCGAATACAAGAATGCCGGCGCGACCGTCATCGGCATCTCCCCGGACGAGGTGAAGGCCGTCAAGAAGTTCGACGACGACAACAAGTTCGGGTTCCCGCTGCTGGCCGACAAGGACCACAAAGTTGCCGAGCTTTACGGCACCTGGGTCGAGAAGTCGATGTACGGCAACAAGTTCATGGGTGTCCAGCGCACGACCTTCATCATCGGTGGCGACGGAAAAGTCGTCCGGGTCTTCCCGAAGGTCCAGCCGAAGAAGCACGACGACGTCGTGCTGAAGGCACTCGTCGAGATGAACACCACCGCCTGATGGGCCGGCTCCGTCATGGCTGACTGGGGCGAGGGTACCTACGAGCTGACCGCAGCCCAGCTGGCTCCGGTCGCCGTTGAGGTAGTGGACGCGGTCGAGCCGGTCGCGGGCCTCAAGACTCTCGACCTCGCCTGCGGGACGGGCAATGCCGCACTGATCGCCGCCGAGCGCACCGCCGAGGTGACGGGGTTCGACGCCGCGACCCGCCTCCTCGAGGTGGCCGCCGGCCGCTCGGCCGAGGCCGGGCTGGACGTGTCCTGGGTCGAGGGTGACATGCATGACCTGCCCTACCCCGACGACACTTACGACCGCATCACTTCCGTCTTCGGCGTCATCTTCGGCGATCCGCAGAAGGTCGCGGCGGAGATCGCCCGCGTGATCGGTGTCAACGGCCGGCTCGCGTTCACCACGTGGACCAACGAAGGCCTGCTCCCCAGGATCTCGGATCTGAACAAGAAAGCCGTCGCCGAGGCACTCGACCACGAAGTCGAGCCGATGCAGTTTCAGTGGGGCGACGAGACCGAACTGCGTGAGCTCTTTTCCGAGCACGGAATCGTCGTCCAGTGCAAGAAGGAGAAACTCACTTTCACCGCCGATTCGGCCGAAGCCGCCAACGAAGAGTGGCGCGAGCATCATCCGATGTGGCTCGCGGTCAAAGAGCTTGTCGGCGACGAAAGGTTCGACGCTCTCTCGAAGCAGATCCTCGAAGAGTTGCGAAACGGCAACGAGTCGACTGACGGTGGCTTCAGCTATTCGAGCTCTTACCTCATTGCCGTCGGCACCCCTGTCTGAAGAGCTCCGCAAGATGCTTGATGGCGGCCCGTATGCCGCCGATGACCCTGACCTCATCTCCCGCCGCCAGAACTGCCAGTCGGTCCTCCGGCAGTTCAACCAGCTGCCGGAACAGCCACTCGAAGGAACCACCCTCGGGGATCTGTTCGGGGCGGTCGGCGAGGACACCTACGTTCAGGCGCCCTTCCGCTGCGACTACGGCTTCAACATCTCGATCGGCAGCCACTCCTTCATCAACTTCGGCTGCACCGTCCTCGACTCTTCACCGGTGAAGATCGGCGACTACGTCGAGATCGCCACGAACGTCCAGCTGCTTACCGCGGAGCATCCTCTGGATCCGGCGGAGCGCCGGCAGAAGATCGAGCTGAACCGGCCGGTCACGATCGAGGACGGCGTCTGGATCGGCGCCGGCGCAATCGTCCTGCCCGGGGTCACGGTCGGCGAGAACTCGGTGATCGGCGCCGGCAGCATCGTCACGCGGGACATCGAACCGGGAGTGGTCGCCGTCGGCAGCCCCTGCCGCCCGATCCGCAAACTGTAGCCGGCATTCCGCTTCCTCCAGGCGCTGTTTTGCACCGTCCGCCCCGGGTAACGGCCGAACTCAACCGCTACCCGAGTAGAGAGGGGCAGACTGAATGTTCGATCCGGATCCGACTTACAACACCCTGATGGCTGTGGGAGCGGGCGTTTCACTCCTCCTTCTCGTCGCACTGGGCCGTCGAATCTACGCCGGGCAGACGGTCCATCGTCCCGCCTGGGCGGTCGCGTTCGCCACCATCGGTGCGATCGAGTTCCTGCTCGGGCTCCACATGTCCCTCACCTGGCCGCTGTCCGGCCCGACGGCGTTCGACAACATAGTCTTCGGGGAGCCGACCCTCGCGCTCGGCGCCCTGCTGATCGCCGGATCCGTGCTCCTCGGCAGCCAGCGCTTCTGGCCGACACCGCTCGGTACTCATTCCGACCCTGCCACGACCGATTCGAACGAAATCAGCTCCGAGTCGTGGCCGCACCTGGCGAAACTCCTCCAGCCGCTGTCCTGGTTCGGCGCCGCGATGGGGCTTGCCCTGATCGCGATTGCGTTCGTCGGTCCCGTCTACTCCCCTTGGGAAGCACCGCCTCAGGAACCCATCTCGGGTGAGTTCGGAGACGTCGAGTGGCTCGAGAACACGTTCATCGCCCTGCTCTACGCAGTCACCGGCATCGGCGCCGTCGCGCTGCCGTTCGCGCTGATGCGCCGCACGCTGGCCCGGGCGGCCGGGCTGCTCCGGATCGTTGGTGCCTGCTGGCTGGTCACCGGGGCGGTATTCGTCGGTTTCGGCGCGATGAACTACTACACGCACATCGGCCTGACGATCAACACCTACGAGGAGTCGACCCAGGTGGAATCTGAATACGAAGCCGAACCGGAAACCGAAGGAGCCCAGTCGGGAACCGGGCCCTAGGTGTAGTTGCCAAGCACGTTGTTCCCGGAGACTTCCCGTAACCGCTCGTAGGGCGGTCGGTGGTCGAGGGCGCCGTGTCTTCGCCTGAAGTTGTATCGGTCTAGCCAGGAGGAGAGGGCCGCGGCCCTCTCCATCGAACTCCCATAGATCACCGCATAGGCCCATTCCCCGAGCATCGTCCGGATGAACCGCTCGGCCTTGCCGTTGGTCTGGGGCCGGTAGGGGCGGGTCCGGATGTGCTTGATGCCGAGCTGGCGGCAGGTGGCGGCATGGATCGCCGAGATGTAGGCGGAGCCGTTGTCGGTCATCAGGGTCTCGACTTCGATTCCGTAGCCCTTGTAGAACTCGATCGCCCGCTGAAGGAACCCGCAGGCGGTTTCGCCCTTCTCGTCGGTCAGGACCTCGGCGTAGGCCAGGCGGGTGCAGTCGTCGATTGCGATGTGAACGTATTCCCAACCTGCGGTTTGGCGCTTCACCCCGGCAGCGTCGGTCTTGGTGCCGGCCTTCTTGGCCCATTTGTGGCCGAGCATGCGGTGGCCGGCTCCATGAACATTGATCCGGCCGAGTCTTTTCACGTCAATGTGAATCAGCTCCCCGGGCCGGTCCTTCTCGTAACGAACGACTTCTTCTTTCGGGGTCAATCTCGAGAGCTTGCCGAGTCCGATCCGCTTCAATACCGCCGAAACGGTCGAGGTCGGCATCCCAAGGATCGCCGATCTCGGGCCCGGTGAAACGAACCCTTCTCAAGGCCCGGATCGCTTCGACCTTCGCTTTGGGTGTGCGGTTGTGGACTCGTTTCGGCGCTGAGGAACGGTCCAGCATCGGCTCGCCCGAGCGATAACGGCCGCTCCACTTGCCGGCCGTTTTCTCGCTCACCTCGGCAGCCATCGCCGCCCTCGAAAGCGAGAGGCCATCCTCGAGCACGCGCCTTGCCAGGCGCTCCCTCTGCCTCGGGGTCAAAGCTGCGTTAGCGTGAATGTTCATCCGGTCTCCTTCTGGGTGCTTGGTGCTTAGACACCCCAAGCCTCCCAAGGAGGGGCCGGATGAACAACGTGCTTAGGAATTACACCTAGGCCAGGATCACGAAGCCGAGGAACATCAGGTAGAACGTCGCCCAGAGGGCGATCGCGACCTTGCCGAACTCTCCGCGTTTGCGCAGTGCCCAGTAGGCGACGGCGCCACCCATCAGGCCCAGAAGCATCGAGACGATCGCGTAACGGTCGAGGTTCCAGTCGATGAAGACCATGCCGAAGAAGATCGGGATGGTCGACTGGAACACCATGGCACCGGTGACGTTGCCGAGGGCGAGGGCGTCCTTTCCTTCACGCACCCAGAAGAAGCTGTTCGCTTTCTCCGGCAGCTCGGTCGCGAGGGGCGCGAGGATGAGCGACAGGATGATCGCGGGGACCCCGAGGTGCTCGGCGACGTTCAGCAGTTCGTGGACGAACATGTGGGCGCCACCGATCATCGCTCCGAGGCCGATCAGCAACTGGGTGATCATGATGAAGTTCGGAGGCGGGCTGTCGTGGCGCTCGGCGCGGCGGTCCATCACCAGCGGATCCATCTCGTGGCTCTCCTGCGCGTCGCCACCGTTCTTGATCGTTTCCCGCACGTACCAGGCGTAGGCGAGCAGGAATATCGCGCCGGCGCCGATCTCGACTGCCTTCGGCGTGTTGAACAGGCCGATCACGAGCGCCAGGCCGAAGAAGGTCATGAAGAAGATGAGGTCGCGGTCGAGAGTCTCGACGTGAACGTCGAGGCGATGACCCTGCGGCCGCCGCTTGACGTAGGCGAGCGCGGAGACTCCGACCAGGGCCATGGCGATAGTCGCCAGCAGGAACGGGGCACCGACGATCGCGCCGACTGCCACTTCCGAGCTGCCGACCGCTCCACCGATGATCGCCACGATCGGGATCAGCGTTTCCGGCATCGCGGTGCCGACCGCCGCCAGGAGGCTGCCGACGGCGCCTTCACCGAGGTTCAGCTTATGGCCCAGCCATTCGATCGCGTTGGTGAAGAGCAGGGCTCCACCGAGGATGACGGCGAAGCTGACGAGCAGAAGTACGTATTCCAAGAAGGTCCTCTATTGGTCGGATTCGGTCAGGCTGAACCGGATCCTTGTCGGAGGGGAGGCATTCTCCCGATCATCGACGGAAAGTGTCAGGTCGAACTGCTGGAGCTCTCCGGTTTCGCTCTGTGCGTACAGATCGAACTGCGCTCCGACCAGCTTGTCGCGGAGCTCGTCGAGCTCCCCCACTCCGGGCAGTGATGCCGCGGCAGCACCGACCTGCTGTGACGCGGCTTCGAGTTCGTCGACCAGCTTCACGACGTCGAACTCGCCGGTCACGTGATCGACTTCGGTTCCGTCGAGGTCTTCCGTGCCCACCGACTCGACGTTCCCGGCCAGCCCGAACAGGCCTTCGCTCTCACCACCGGTGCCACCGATCGCCTCTTTGACCTCGGCGTAGGTCCCCGGATCGACAGTGAGGGTCCGGGTCTCGAGGACGCTGTCCTCGAACCCGAGCGATGCGACTGCGACGGTGGCCGATGCCGTGGTCGACTTGCCCGCGTCATCCGGGAAAGAGGACTCGATCACCTGTCCGGGATCGGCCGGAGCTTCATCGTCTCCGCAGCCGGCCGCGACGAACGCGCCGGCGACAACGAGGGCGGTGATGAGCTTTGGGCTGGGCCGTTTCAAGGGCCGGCAAGCGTATACGCTCGCAGGTCGCATGCCACCTCGCACGATCCTCTATACAGGCAAAGGCGGTGTCGGAAAGACCAGTGTCGCCGCCGCGACGGCCCGCCGTTGTGCCGAGCGGGGCCTCCGCACGGTGGTCATGTCGACCGACCCGGCCCACAGCCTCTCCGATTCGCTCGGCCACGAGATCGGTTCGGAACCGGAACAGATCGCCCCCATGCTGTGGGGCCAGGAGGTGCTGGCCTCGGCCGAGATGCGCCGCAACTGGGACCAGGTCTCGACCTGGCTGACCGGTCTCCTCCAGAACCAGGGAGTCGACCGGATCCGCTCGGAAGAACTCACCGTGCCGCCTGGCATGGACGAGCTCTTCTCGCTTCTCCAGATCAAACGTCACTGGGACGAAGACGAATTCGACGCCGTGATCGTCGACTGCGCCCCGAGCGGCGAGACACTGCGGCTACTCGGCTTCCCCGAAGTCGCGGAATGGTGGGTCAAGAAAGCGTTCCCCTGGAACCGCGGCCTGCTCGGCGCGGCGGCCCCCCTGGCCCGGGCACTGGACATGCCCCTGCCGGACCCGGAGATGATGGAGGAAGTCGACCGGCTGATCCGGAACCTCGTGGAGATGGACGTGATCCTCCGCGACCACGAGCACTGCTCGATCCGCCTGGTCATGAACCCGGACCGCATGGTGATCAACGAAGCTCGGCGCACCTTCACGTACCTCTGCCTCTACGGTTACCAGACCGATGCCGTGGTGGTGAACCGCATCTTTCCCGACGAAGTCGAAGGCACCTATTTCGGCGCCTGGAAGGAACACCAGGCCGAGCAGCTCGAAGCGGTGACCGAGGGGTTCGATCCGGTTCCGATCCTGAAGGCCAGGTACTTCGAGGAAGAAGTGATCGGCGAGGCGATGCACGACCGCCTGAGCGACGAGCTCTTCGGTGACCGCAATCCGGCCGAGATCTTCCATCCCGGCCTGGCCCGCGAGCTGACCAGCACCGATGACAAGACCGTGATCCGGATCAACGCGCCGTTCGTCGAGAAGCAGGACATCGCTCTCAAGCAGGTCGGCGATGAGCTGCTTGTCACAGTCGGAGGAATCAGGCGCACTATCATGCTGCCTTCAGGCCTCGCCCAGCGCGAGCCCTCCCGCGCAGCTTTCGAAGACGGAACTTTGGAGATCACCTACGACGATGTGCCCGCAGAACAAACCTGAAAATGGCTCAGACCCCGTTCTGCCGCCTGGAGCCGACCGCTTCTGGGGTCAGTTCTCCGAGGCCAAGGGAGGGCGGACGTCGTCCGACGAGCCTCGTCAAACACCGCGGGACGACAGCCGGGAAGAACCGGCGGCCGCGAGCGGGCACGAGTGCCTCGAGTGGTGCCCGATCTGCCGCTCGGCCGAACTGCTCCAGGCCGCGGCCTCGCCGGAAGTCAGGCAGCAGATACAGTCGATCCAGAACGAAGCGATAACGATCCTCAAGGCCTTCGCCGCAAGCTACGCCGAACGCACCGGGAACGGTGAAGATCCGTTCAATCAGGGCAAAGCCGAAACCAACGGCAACGGCAATGGCCACCGGTCGCCGCCGGAACCCGACGAGCCGAAAGTCACTGACATCTCAATCGAGTGACGGGAGCTCGAAGCCCCAGCGCTTCAGCCCGTTCTCGATCTGGTCGTTGACCGTCTCGATCACCGAGACCCGTGAGTAACGCTTGGATTCCGACGAGATGACGTTCCACGGGGCGTCTTCGGTGTGGGTCTTTTCGAACATGTCTTCGATCGCTTCTTCGTAGTCGGGACGCTTCTCGCGGTTTCGCCAGTCCTCTTCGGTCAGCTTCCAGCCCTTCAGCGGATCTTCGGAGCGGGCCTCGAACCGCTTGAGCTGCTCCTCCGGTGAAAGGTGCAGCCAGAGCTTGATCAGGATGGTGCCTTCGTTGGCGAGGCTCCGTTCGAAGTTGCGGATCTCCTTGTAGGACCGCTTCCACTCCTTCCTCGTTGCGAACCCCTCTACGCGTTCGACCAGCACCCGGCCGTACCAGCTGCGGTCGAACACGGCCATGCCTCCCCAGCCCGGCAGCGACGGCCAGAAACGCCAGAGGAAGTGGTGCCGTTTCTCGTCGGTGGTCGGGGCGGCGAATTGCACCACACGGACGTGTCTCGGGTCCATCGGATAGGTCAGCCGCTTGATAGCCCCGCCCTTTCCGGCGGCGTCCCAGCCCTCCATGACCACACAGACCGGCGGGCCGACCTCGCCCGAACCGATCTGGCCACCCAGGGTCAGGCGCAAAGCCGCGAGCCGGTCCTGCGCCGCCCCCAGTCGTTTCTCGTACTTCTTGCGCTGGTAATCCTTGGTGAGGTCGACTTCTCCGAGACGGTCCATGAAGTGAGGATAGCCGCGCTATCCCTATCCTTCGCTTCATGGCCAGCACCGTATCCGCCGATCCCGAGACCCCGGAAGCCGTCGCCGAAGCGCTGCGCGAGGCGCGTTACCTCGCCGATGACTCCACCGCACTGATCGCTTTCCTCGCGCAGAGGCTGGGCAAGCCGATCCTGGTCGAAGGTCCCGCCGGCGTCGGCAAGACCGAGCTCGCCAAGGCGCTCTCCCGCGCCACGGGCCGTGAACTGGTGCGGCTCCAGTGCTACGAAGGCCTGGACGAAGCGAAGGCCCTGTACGAGTGGAACTATCGCAAGCAGCTGCTCCAGATCCAGGCGGTCGCCTCGACCGCCCGGGAAGGCGACAAGGACGCGGTCGACATGGGCGAGATCTTCACCGAGGACTTCCTGCTCGAGCGTCCGCTTATGCGCGCGATCGCCAACCCCGAACCGGTGGTCCTGCTGATCGACGAGATCGACAAGACCGACCAGGAGTTCGAGGCGATGCTGCTCGAACTGCTCTCCGACTTCCAGATCTCAATCCCGGAAATGGGCCGGATCGAAGCGAAGACCCACCCGATCGTCCTGCTCACCTCGAACAACTCGCGCGAGCTGACCGAGGCGCTGAAGCGCCGCTGCCTGTACCTCTGGCTGGACTACCCCGATTCCGAGCGCGAGATCGAGATCATTCGCCTTCACGCGCCAGAGATCGACGAGGCGCTGGCCGCGAGGCTGGTCGAGATCGTCGACATGATCCGGGAGCTCGACCTGAAGAAGCCGCCTTCGATCGCCGAGTCGATCGACTGGGCACGCACGCTGATCCTGATGGGAGCCGACGACATCGACGGCAAGACGTTCCGTGAGTCGCTGTCGATAATCATCAAGCACCGCACCGACCTCGACCTGGTCGCCGAGCGCATCGGCCCGAGGCTCGGCCGGAGCGACAAGGCTGAAGACGGGCCCGCCAGTGGTGGCCAGAGCTCGAACGGTCAGTGATGGCGAAGGCCGCTGATACGAGCGGCGCGCCGGGACCGTCTGGAATGACCGAGGGGGTCCTGGCGTTCTGCGAGGACCTCCGCAGCGAGGGTGTCGCGATCGGCACCTCCGAGATCCAGGACGCGTTCCATGCCCTGGAGATAGTGCCGTGGCACGACCAGGTCGACTTCAAGGAATCGCTGGCGACCACCGTGGCGAAGTCACCGAAGGACCGGGAGATCTTCGAGCTCGTCTTCGAGCGCCACTTCTTCCGCGCCACCGAGAACGCCGCGCTCGAGTACGCCGAGCAGGCCGAGGCCTCGCGCCGGGCCCGGGCCGAAGAGGGCGGCGCGAACCAGGAGGGCATCGATACCGAAGTCCTCGGCGAACTGGTGCGGGAAGCGATCGCGGCCGGAGACGAGGCGGCCATGAACGACCTCGCCCGTCTCGCGATCGAAGCTTTCGGTCAGCACGGCGAGAGCTCGGGGGTGGTCGGCGTCGACCTCCAGCGGATCCGGCGCGGC
>JBPPMI010000068.1:0-2268 GCA_051305975.1 Solirubrobacterales bacterium | reverse complement strand
GTGCGGAGCCTGGAGGAACTCGACCGGGTCGGTGAGCTCGACGCCCTGATCGAATGTTCGGCCGAACCGTCGGTGATGAGCGGAGTCGACGGCGACACTTCGTACCTCGTCGAGACGAATCTGACCGGCGCACCGACTGCTCGGCGCTATTCGACTTCACGCCGTGGCGACCGCGAAGGGATCCGGAGACGGTCAAGCGGGACATCCACGACTGGGCGAGTTCGCATCGTGACCTCCTCGCCGGAACGCTCTAGATGAAACAGTCCTCACCGGAATCGAACATCATGGGTCTACCGGAGGTTTACGACGCTCACTGGTCGTCCTCGCGGGGCGTCATCCTCTTAACCGATGGACGACCAGCTCTTCAGTGCCGACGAACACGAGACCGCACCGGATACACGACCGGGTCCGAACGCTCCGCTTGCCGCCAGGATGAGGCCCGTGCGGCTCGATGAGATCGTCGGGCAGGATCACATTCTCGGCGAAGGCACGACCCTTCAGAAGGCGGTCGTCGCCGGCCGCCCCCACAGCGCGATCCTCTACGGGCCTCCCGGGACCGGCAAGACGACACTTGCCCGGATCGTCGCGGCCACGTCCGACGGGGCCTTCGAGGAAGAGTCGGCAGTCAACGCCGGACGGGCCCAGATCCGTGCGGTGATCGAAAGGGCCGAAGAGCGCCAGCGCCTCTCCGGACGCCGCACGGTCCTCTTCCTCGACGAGATCCACCGCTTCAACAAGGCCCAGCAGGACGCCCTGCTGCCGGCGGTCGAGAGCGGCGTGCTGACCCTGATCGGGGCGACCACCGAGAACCCGTACTTCGAAGTCAACTCGGCCCTGATCTCCCGCTGCCAGGTCTACGAACTGAAGAAGCTCGGTCCGGACGAGATCCGCATCCTGCTCGACCGCGCGTTGGCCGACTCCGAGCTCGGGGTCGGTGGACAGGTCGAGGTCGAGGAAGCCGCACTCGAGATGCTGGCCGAGCGGGCCGGTGGTGACGCCCGCGCCGCCCTCGCCGCACTCGAACGGCTCGCCGCGGCCGGTGGCACCGCCGACCTCGCCGCGGCCGAAGATGCACTCCAGGCACAAGCGATCGCGTACGACAAGGGAGGCGACCACCACTTCGATTACATCTCGGCGTGGATCAAAGCGACCCGCGGCTCGGACCCGGACGCCTCGCTCTATTATCTCGCGGTGATGCTCGAAGCGGGGGAGGATCCCCGGTTCATCGCCCGGCGCATGGTCATCCTCGCTTCGGAGGACATCAGCAACGCCGACCCGCAGGCGCTGCTGGTCGCGACCGCTGCCGGGGCCGCGGTCGACCGGGTCGGCATGCCCGAGGCCGCGCTCAACCTCGCCCAGGCGGCGACCTACCTGGCGCTGGCCCCGAAGTCCAACGCTTCCTACAAGGCGCTCGATGCGGCCCGGGAGGAAGTCAGGCAGAACGGCCCGAAGCTGCCACCCGACCACCTCCGCGACAGCCACTACGCCGGGGCGGAGAAGCTCGGCCGGGGGGTCGGCTACCGGTATCCCCACAACATCAAGGGCGGAGTGTCGGACCAGTCCCTGATGCCGGAAGGCCTCGAGGAGACCAGCTATTACGAGCCGACCGAGTACGGCTTCGAAGCCGAACTCAAGCGGCGCCGCGACGCCGCCGACCGGATCCGTGGCAAGGGCGGGGCTTCAAAGCCAGAGCCCGAGCCAAATGCTTAGGCAACCTTTATTGACGCCGCCACAACTACTTCCGGTCAGAAGGGTTCTAAGAGCAGACCCAAGCTGAGACAAGAACTCGCGCGGGTGCTTTATCGGCCGGAGACTCGGACTGGGGGTCTCCGGCCGAAGTACTTAACGGGGTGCGGACGTCCCTGAGCACCATCCGCTGCGTGAGAAAGTCGATCGTTGCCTGCTGAGGCTTAGACTTGTCTCATGCCTACTGAGACCGTTGCTCCTCCTGTTGCTTCTGAGACCCAGACTCTCGATTCCTTCAACCCGGCCACGGGTGAAGTCGTCGGCACCGTTCCGACGATCACTCCCGACCAGGTCCAGGGCATCGTCGATGACGTCGGCGCGATTCAGCCCGCCTGGGCGGAACTCACCCCGGGCGACCGAGGCGTCTACCTGAAGCGCGCCGCCTCGGTGCTTCTCGACCGCCTCGACGAGATCGCGGAACTGCTTTCCGAGGAGCAGGGCAAGCCGATCTCCGAGTGCTACACGATGGAACTGATCCCTTCGATCGACGCCCTCCGCTGGTGCGCCAAGGAAGGGCCGAAG
>JBPPMI010000067.1:0-11124 GCA_051305975.1 Solirubrobacterales bacterium | reverse complement strand
ACGAGAAGCGCCACTTCGAGAAACCGGTCCAGCTCTCGCCGCTGATCGCGATCGACCGCGAACGCTGCATCCTCTGTTACCGCTGCGTCCGCTTCAGCCAGGAGGTCTCCGAGGACTCGCAGCTCCAGCTGCTCGAGCGTGGCGACCGCAGCTACGTCGGCACCTTCAACGACCAGCCTTACATCGCGCCGTTCCAGGGCAACGTCACCGAGCTCTGCCCGGTCGGCGCCCTTACCAGCTACACCTACCGCTTCCGTGCCCGGCCCTGGGACATCGAGCAGGGCGGTTCAGTCTGCACCCTCTGCCCGGGCCAGTGCAACGTGAGCTTCACCGTGCGCGACGAGCAAGTGAAGCGTGTGCTCGCCCGCGACAACTCGAGCGTAGACGACGGGTGGCTCTGCGACCGCGGCCGTTACGGATTCCAGATGATGTACTCCGCCGACCGGGTCCAGAACCCGCTCCGTTACGAGGGTGGCCATCCGGTCCCGGCCTCGTGGCCCGAGGCGATCGAAATCGCCTCCATCGGACTCGCGGCCGCCGGCAACTCGGTCGCCGCCCTGGTCGGTGACGCGTCGAACGAAGAGGGATTCATCCTGCAGAGCCTGATCCGCGAAGGGCTGGGTTCGAACGACATCGACAGCCGCCAGGCCCCGAATGCCGGCCGTGCTGCCCGAGTGAAGCTCGCCGACCCGGCGACGCAGGCCACCGTCGTGGACATCGACACCGCCGACGTCGTGCTGGTCCTCGGCACCGACCCGATCCACTCGGCCCCGACCTTCGACCTGCGCGTCCGCAAGGCAGTCCGCCGGAACGGCACCGTCCTCGGTGTCGCGACCGACCGGCCGAGCGCCCTCGACGGCGGCGCCACCGAAGTCGACCGGTACGCCCCGGGTGAAACCGCCTCATACCTCAGTAGCCTCGTGACCGATGTAAAGAACGGCGCCGACTCCGGAATCGCAGCGCTCCTGAAGAACGCCGAGCACCCCGTGATCGTCTGGGGCGAACGAATCGGACGCGGAGTGAACGGACCCGCCGCAGTCGACAGCCTGATCGAGCTGACCGAAGCCCTCGGCCAGGCCGAGGCCGGCCTGATCGAGATCCCCGACATCTCGAACGCCCGCGGCCTCCGCGAAGTCGGCTGCCTCCCGGACTCAGGTCCGGGACTCACCGAGGTCTCGAACGGCCGGGACGTTGAAGAAATCCGTGCCGCCCTCGAATCGGGAGACCTGAAGTCGCTGGTCCTGTTCGGAGTGGATCCACTCAGAGATTTCCCGGACACGGAAGGCTGGCGCCGAGCCCTCGAAGCCGCGGACTTCGTGGTCTGCTTCTCGATGACCGCCACCGATTCCTCCGAATACGCCGACGTCGTCTTCCCGACCGAGTCCCACGCGGAAAAAGACGGCACCGTGACCCACACAGAAGGACGTCTCCAGCGAGTCCGGCCATCAGCCGAACGCCCCGGCGACATCCGACCCGGTTGGCTCGTTCTTGCTGAACTCGCCGCGGCCCTCGGCCACGAGACAGACATCCACTCAGGACCCGAAGCCTTCAAGGCAATCACCGAGTCGGTCCCGTTCTACTCAGGTCTGACCGACAAGGAAATCGGAGGCAGGGGAGTCCGCTGGCAGGAACGGCCGCAGGCTGAAGCTTTCGAAGGAGTGAAGGCGGCCGGGGAAGGTTCTCCAGGCGAACAACGCCTAAGAGTTCCTGGAAAACCTTCCCCGGCCACCTCCACCTCGGATGGGGACGGCGGATCGTTGACCTTGGGCACCTACCGCGATCTATGGGCCAACCCGGTCACGGACCTCAGTCCCGCGCTCAACTATCTGATTCCCGCGCAGAGGTTGGAGATCTCCGTCGCTGACGCCAAACGTCTGGGCCTGAGCCGCGGTGACGTGGTCGGTGTGAAGTCCGGTGACATCGAAGTGAACGCGCACGTGGCCATCCGCGGTGCGATGCCCGAAGGAACCGTTTTCTTGATGGAAGGCACGCTGGAGGGCAACGCGAACGCCTTCGCGAACGGTGTGCCCAAGCAGGTCGAGATCGGGAAGCCAGTTGCACCGCTGGAGGTCCTGATGGTTGGCAGCGATTCCAAGGCAACCGGCGAAGCCGGAGTTTCGGACGGAGAGCAGTAGCCGAAGGTGACAGCTCTTCTGGCCGACACAACCTTCGTCGAGGCGACCTGGATCCTGGTCGTCAAGTCGATCCTCATCTTCATCGTCATCCTGTCGATCGTGCCCGTCGTGCTGCTCGTCGAACGGAAACTGCTGGGTCGTTTCCAGCAGCGGTACGGACCGAACCGCGTTGGTCCGTACGGAGCGATCCAGCCGCTGGCCGACGTCGGCAAGCTGCTCTCGAAGCAGTCCTTCAGGCCGAAGGGAGCGGTTCCGTTCCTCTACGAGATCGCCCCGGCACTGACGATCTTCTCGGCGGTGGTGACGCTTGCGATCCTGCCGTTCGGCGACGTGCAGGGCGGATGGGGCCTCTACGGGATCGACGTGCCGATCGGCATCCTCTACTTTTTCGCCTTCAGCTCGATCGCGTTCTACGGCCTGCTGCTCGGCGGCTGGGCCTCGGGCTCGAAGTACAGCTTCCTCGGTGCGATGCGGTCCGCCGCACAGCTGATCTCCTACGAAATCGCGATGGGACTCTCGTTGCTCGGCGTGGTGCTGATGGCTGGTTCGCTGTCGCTGGTCGACATCGTCAAGGCCCAGGGCGACATCTGGTTCGTCATTCCGCAGTTCGTCGGTTTCCTGATTTTCCTGGTCGCCGGGTTCGCGGAAACCAACCGGCCTCCCTTCGACCTTCCCGAAGCCGATGCCGAACTGGTCGCCGGCTACCAGACCGAATACGGCGGGATGCGCTTCGGCTCGTACATGTTCGCCGAGTACATGGAGATCCTGATCGTCTCGGGCATTGCTTCGACCATGTTCCTCGGCGGCTGGATGGGCCCCGGCCCGGCGTGGCTCGATCCGATCTGGATGCTTGCCAAGATGCTGATGCTGACCGGGTTCTTCATCTGGATCCGGGCTACCCTTCCGCGCTTCCGTTACGACCAGCTGATGAGCTTCGGCTGGAAGATCCTCCTCCCGCTCGCAACCCTCAACGTGCTGGTCACGGCAATTCTGGTGGTAGTCGCATGAGCATTCGTCCCGAAGAGATCAAAGTCGTCCCCCGCGGACCCGAACCGGGAGGCTGGGGCGGTGCCTACCGCGCCTTCGGCGAGACCCTCCGCGGTCTGCGCACGACGATGGGCCGGCTGTTCGACGCCCCGGTGACGATCCAGTACCCGGAAGAGAAGACCCCGGTGTATCCGCGTTTCCGCGGCCGCCACAAGCTCCACAAGTTCGAGGATTCCGATCTCGAGAAATGCGTCGGCTGCTCGCTCTGCGCCGCCGCCTGCCCCGCCGAATGCATCCGGGTGGTCGCCGCCGAGAACATCCCGGGCGATCGTGTCTCGGCCGGCGAGCGTTACGCCGCCGTCTACGAGATCAACCTCTCCCGCTGCATCTTCTGCGGCTACTGCGAGATGGCCTGCCCGTTCGACGCGATCACCATGGGCCACGACTACGAGATGGCCGACTACAACCGCAGCGACCTGATCTTCACCAAGGAGATGCTGCTGGCCGAGCCGATCGAGCGGACCCCGCTGAGAGGCGAGGGCGAGTAGTGGTCGAAGTCGCCTTCTTCGCGGGAGCGATCGGAGCGATCGGCGGCGCGATCGCCGTGGTCGTCCTTCGCAACCCGTTCTACAGCGTGCTTGCGCTGGTGGTTCACCTCGTTTTCCTGGCGGGGATCTTCCTGCTGCTCCGGGCCCAGTTCCTCGCCGCCGCCCAGATCGTCGTCTACGCCGGCGCGGTCATGGTCATCTACGTCTTCGTCGCCGCGTATGTCGGCGGGATCGAAGAACCGATGTTCGATTCATCGCCCGTCCTGAAGGTCGTCGGGCCGCTCCTGGCGATCGCCCTGTTCGTCGAGATCTCGATCGCCGTCCTCGGCTCCTCGCTCACCGCCCTCGGCACGGAAGGCACCGACAAGGTCAACGGAGGCTTCGGCACCCCCGAAGCGGTCGGGAAGCTGATGCTCGAGGACTTCCTGATCGCCTTCGAGGCGGCGTCGCTCCTCCTCCTGATCGCGGCCGTCGCCGCCATCGTCCTCGCCGGCCGCAAGAAGGAGAAGGAAGCCGCCTGATGGCCATCGAGTGGTACCTCGTCCTTTCCGCCCTGCTCTTCGCCATCGGGTTCGCCGGCGTGCTGATCCGCCGCAACCCCGTAGTCATCCTGCTCTGCCTCGAACTGATGCTGAGCGCCGGTGCCCTCGCGATGCTCGCCTTCAGCCGCATGCTCGGAAACCAGGACGGCCAGGTCATGGTGCTGATCGTGCTCGTGGTCGCCGCCTGCGAAGTCGTGGTCGGACTCGGAATCGTCGTCGCGATGTTCCGTCGCCGCCTGCCTCTCGACGTCGATGACATGAAGGAGCTCAAGGGATGAGCGCTGGAACCTGGGGGTGGCTCGTCCTGCTCTTCCCGCTGCTCGGTTCGGTGCTGATCGGCTGCACCTTCCGGAAGATCCCGCCGAAGGCCGCCGGCGCGATCGGGATCGGTGCGATTGCCGCGGCTTTCGTCTGTGGCATCGGCGCGCTGATCGCGATCCAGGGCGAGCCGTCGGAGTCACGCCACGTCGCTTCGAGCCTCTGGGAGTACGCCTCGGTCGGCGGCTTCGAGATCGACCTCGGCATCTACGTCGATCCGCTCTCGGTGTTCATGGTGCTGGTCGTCACCGGCGTCTCGACCCTCATCCACATCTACTCGTACTCGTACATGCAGTCGGACGAGGGCTACCACCGGTTCTTCAGTTACCTCAACTTCTTCGTCTTCTCGATGCTGCTGCTCGTGCTGGCCGGCAACTTCGTCCTGCTGATCGTCGGCTGGGCCTTCGTCGGCTTCGCCTCGTACGCGCTGATCAGCTATTGGTACCGCCGCGAGACCGCGACCAGGGCCGGCATGAAGGCCTTCGTGATCAACGTGATCGGCGACATCGGCCTGGTACTGGCGGCGATCCTGATCTTCCGCGAGCTCGGCGTCGTCGAATACGGCGCGGTCTTCGAGAAGGCACCCGAAGTCTTCTCGACGAACCAGTGGGAGGTAGTCGCGATCTGCCTGCTGCTCCTGGTCGGTGCTTTCGCGAAGTCGGCTCAGATGCCGTTCCACACCTGGCTCGCCGACGCAATGGAAGGTCCGACGCCGGTCTCCTCTCTGATCCACGCCGCCACCATGGTCACCGCCGGCGTCTACCTGGTCGCCCGTGCCCATCCGCTCTTCGAACTCGCCCCGGTCGCGGCCGACGTCGCCGCGTGGGTTGGTGTTGCGACACTGCTGATCGCGGGCACGATCGCCCTCGTGGTCACCGACCTCAAACGGATAATCGCCTACTCCACCATGAGCCAGATCGGCTACATGTTCGTGGCCGTCGGCATCGGTGCGTACTCCGCGGGCATGTTCCACCTGATGACCCACGCCTTCTTCAAGGCGCTGCTCTTCATGGCGGCAGGCTCGGTCATCGCCGCGATGGCCAACCGGCAGAACATCGACGGCATGAAGGGGTTCCGCAAGGCGATGCCTTTCACCGCGGCGATGCTGATAATCGGGGCGCTCGCCCTGTCCGGCTTCCCGTTGACCTCCGGCTGGTTCTCGAAGGACGAGATCATCGACTTCGCCTCCTTCCGCGGCGGCATGTACGAAGTGATGGCCATCTGCATGCTGGTCGGTGCCTTCATGACCGCGGTCTATTCGTTCCGCATCATCTTCCGCATCCTCCCGGGCAAACCCTGTGACGAGGCCCAGTACCTGGTCGACAACGGACACGTGGTCCACGGCGAACCGGTGAACCCGGCGACCGGCGAGAAGGAGGACACCGAAGTCGGATACCCCGGCGAGGACCACCACATCGCCGAGCAGGCCCCCGGAATGAAGATCGCGATGGCGGTCCTCGGTTTCCTGGCGCTGGTCGGCGGGTTCCTGCAGATCCCGGGGGTGACGGAGGTCGTCGCAAAGTTCCTCGAACCGAGCTTCGAGGACTCGATCTTCATCCACTCGCACCCGACCGTGTCCGAGGCCTGGATCGGTCTGGGCGAGGGCGGCCTGATCTCGATCGCCGGTATCACCACCGCCTGGCTGCTCTACGTCAGGCGTCCGGGGATCCCGCCGCGGCTCATCGAGCGCCTGCGCCCGGTTCACACCCTCCTCGTCAACAAGTGGTACGGCGACGAGATCATCGACTTCCTGATCGTCAACCCGGTGAAGGGCTTCGGCCGCTTCTGCAACGAGATAGTCGAACGGTTCGTGATCAACGGCGTGACCACCGACACGATCGCGATCATCCGCGCGGCCGGTTCCTCGGTCCGTGACCTCCAGTCCGGCCTGATCCGCGGGTACGCCGTCCTGATGCTGTTCGGCATCGTCGGCATCGTCCTCTACTTCCTGATCAGGAGCATCTGATGCTGAGCCTGATCATCTGGATCCCGCTGCTCGCCGGTCTGATCGCCGCGATCGTTCCCCGCCGCTTCGCGGCACCGGTTGCCGGATCCGGCGCGGTCGCAACCCTGGCCCTCGTGTTGGTGGTCCTGGTCGGATTCGAACCGGACGGCGGCATGCAGTACGTCACCGACGTCACCTGGATACCCGGCCTCGGGGTCGATTACAACCTCGGGGTCGACGGCCTCTCGATCTTCCTGATCCTGCTGACCGCGGTCGCCTGGATCCCGGGTGTGCTCTTCAGCGCCAGTCGCAACTCCGGCGGCGACAAGGCCGGCCTCTACTACCTGATGCTGCTCGCCGGCGAAACCGCGACGCTCGGCGCGTTCCTCGCCCAGGACCTGCTGCTCTTCGTCCTCTTCTTCGACCTGATGATCGTGCCGTTCTACTTCCTGTTCGGCATCTGGGGGAAGGACCGCGACGGCGTCAAGGCATCGGCCGCCACCCTGAAGATGATCGTCTTCACCCTGATCGGCTCCTTGCTCATGCTGGTCGGGGCGATCGCGCTGGCGGTGATCTCCGCCGACGGAGGCGAGCTCACGTTCAACATGGCCGAGCTCGCGGCCCAGGGCCTGCCGACCGGCTCCCAGAACTGGATCTTCTGGTTCTTCGCCGTGGCCTTCCTGGTCAAGATGCCGGCCTTCCCGCTCCACGGCTGGATGCCGGACGCCTACCGGGCGGCGCCGCTGCCGGCCCTCGCTGTTTTCTCGGCGGTCCTCTCGAAGGTCGGCGCCTACGGGTTCCTGCGGGTTGTACTGCCGCTGATGCCGGACGCGACCGAGCTCTTCCAGACCACGATGCTGGTCCTGGCGCTCGCGTCGATCATCTACGGGTCGGTGATGGCCTTCACCAAGACCGACCTGAGGCTGATCCTCGGGTTCTCGTCGGTCGCCCAGCTCGGCTTCATCACGGCGGGCATCTTCGCGCTCAACACCTCGGGCGGCGAGGGCGCGCTGCTCCAGATGATCAACCATGGCGTCGTGGTCGTGCCGGCCTTCCTGATCGTGGCTCTCATCAGTGAGAGGTTCGGCAGCGAGGACGTCGCCGGCATGGGGGGCCTCGCGAAGAAAGCACCGGTGTTCGCAGTGGTGTTCCTGATCGTGACCATGGCGACCCTGGCCATCCCCGGATCCCCCAACTTCATCGGCGAGTTCTTCATCGTCAACGGCCTGTTCGAAACCGATGTCGCGATCGCGATCGTGGCCACCGTCGGGATCGCCCTCGCGGCGTTCTACGCCCTCCGCATGTATCAGCTGACTATGCACAACCCGCTGCCCGAGGGCGCCGATTCCCGAGAGATCTCGATGCGTGACGGCCTCGTGGTCGTGCCGATGGTGATGATCACCGTCGTGCTCGCCTTCTGCCCCCAGCTGATAATCGACGGATCCGAGCCGGCAGTCGATGCCGTAGTCGCCGCGAGCCAAGTGGAGGCGGCCGAATGATCTTCGACTCCCCGACAATCGACTACGCGGCGCTCTCGCCGATCATCGCGCTGACCTCCGGGTTGGTGGTGCTCGTCCTGGTCGCCGTCTTCGATTCGGTCAAGCGCTTCGGTTCCGCGCTCGCCCTGCTCACCCTCGCGGTGACCGCGGGCCTCCTGATCTGGCAGTGGGACACCAACACCGACCTGGTCGCCGGGTCGCTCCACTTTGACGGCATCTCGGTGACCCTGTCGCTGCTCTGCGTCGTCTCGGCCGCGGTGGCGGTGCTGCTCTCGATCGGCGATCCCGCCGAGAAGCAGTCGGGCCGCAGCGACTATCTCGCCCTGCTCATGGGGTCCGTCCTCGGCATGGTGATGCTCACCCAGGCGAACAACATCCTCACCTTCTTCGTCGCCCTCGAGCTGCTCTCGATCCCCCTTTACGCGCTCTGCGCGACCAACCTCAGGAAACGCGACTCGCTCGAGTCGGGGCTCAAGTACCTGATCATCGGGTCGCTCGGGTCGGCCACGCTGCTCTATGGCCTCGCCCTGATCTACGGCGTTTCGGGCGCGACCGAGTTCCCGCAGATCGCGGCCGGCTTCCTCGGCGACGGATCGACCGAGTCGGTCAACGAGCTGATCTCGGATCCGCTTGCCCTGGTCGGTGTGGGCATGGTCGCGGTCGGCCTCGCCTTCAAGATCTCGATCGCGCCGTTCCACCAGTGGACTCCGGACGTCTACCAGGGGGCACCGACCCCGATCACCGCCTTCATGGCCGTCGCCACCAAGGCCGCTGCTTTCGCGAGCTTCATCCGGTTCTTCCTCGTCGCCTTGATCGGCCTGGTCGACAGCTGGGACATCATGCTCGCGGCTTTGGCCGCCTTCTCGATGGTGGTCGGCAACGTCGGCGCCCTGGCGCAGACCTCGCTGAAGCGGATGCTCGGCTACTCCGGCATCGCGCAGGCTGGCTACATGCTCTGCGGGATCGTCGTCGCCACCCAGGATGGCATCTCGGCCCTCGTCTTCTACCTCGCCGCCTACGTCGCGATGAACCTCGCCGCCTTCGCGGTGATAGTCGTCCACGAGCGCCAGACCGGCTTCAGCGACAGCATCTCCTCGCTCCGCGGCCTCGGCCGCAGCAAGCCCCTGCTCGCGTGGCCGCTGACGATCGCGATGCTGGCCCTCGCCGGACTGCCACCGACCGCCGGCTTCATCGGCAAGCTCTACCTGATCGAGGCTCTGGTCGATTCCGACTGGACCTGGCTCGGCGTGATGATCGCCGTCGGCACGATGATCTCGCTCGTCTACTACCTGAGGGTCGTCGCGGCGGTCTGGATGAGCCCTGAAACCGAAGCCTCACCGGCCGACGGGATCGATACCGCCGGCCTGCCGGCCTCGGTGGCGGGAGCACCCGCCGCCGACGAGTTCACGGACCCGCAAGCGCACCGCCGCTGGTATCTCGTCCTGCCAGCCGTAGTCGGTGCCGCCGCCACGGTCTTCTTCGGCGTGATCCCGCAGCCGCTCGTCGAGTTCGCCCAGCACGCAGTATCCGGCTACGTCACCTAGCGGTCGGGAGCATCGAGATGCAAGTTGCCTGCGCTATGAGCCGGTAACTCGCGTCCCTGGCCGCTGGAGACGGTGCCGCCTCGG
The DNA here is from genome assembly GCA_051305975.1 of Solirubrobacterales bacterium. Lineage (GTDB taxonomy): Bacteria > Actinomycetota > Thermoleophilia > Solirubrobacterales > 70-9 > 67-14. Next base: position 1,522 of record JBPPMI010000067.1, on the reverse strand, counting down.
TTCCTGCTGGTCTGGAACGAGCGCCGATACCCGATGCCGAATGTGAACGAGAGGGTGTTTGGCCACGAGGTCGATGACTTCTGGCCGGATCGTGGTTTCGTCCTCGAACTTGACGGCGGTGCCTTCCATGGCGACCCGGTCCAGAAGAAGCTCGACCGCGAGAAGCAACCGTCCTGGAATCTCGCGGCTCGATCGTGAACCGGTTGACAACGAGGAGTTCGAAGCAGATCCCGCGGGTGAGGTGGAGCGGCTGGCGCGGAAGCTGCGCTTCATCTGAACCGCGCCGCCGGGCGCAAGGTGCGGTTGGACGCCGATTTCCTGCGGTATGCGCGGGTAACTCGCATCTCGACGCGCCGAGGCGACCGCGGGCTAGGGTGAACCGGTGATCTGGATCCTCCTCTTGATCGTCGTCGCGACCCTCGTCGGCATCTACTCCGAGCGGCGCTGGCCCGACCAGGCCGGGCAGGGTTCCCGGACGTCACTGACCATCCTGCTGTTCGGCGTGATGCCGCCGATCATCTTCCTCAACCTGGCCCACGCGCACTTCTCGTCCGGGGCCGGCATCGGGCTGGGACTCGGTGTGGTCACGGTGTCTCTGGTCGGCTTCGCGGGCTGGGTCCTGGCGGTTCCGATCCTGAAGCTCCCGCGCCCGACCGCCGGGGCGGTGATCTGCTGCTGCATCGTCTCGAACACCACCTACCTCGGCTACCCGATGGTCCTGACCCTCATGGGAGGCCACGACCTCAGTCAGGGAGTTGTCTACGACGTGGTGGTCAGCGGCATCGCCCTGATGCTGCTCGCCTTCGGCGTCGGCGCCGCGTTCGGCACCCGGGCCGGGGAGGGCTTCAAACAGCGCCTGAAGGCATTCTTCTTCAAGAACCCGTTGCTGGTGGCGGGCGTGCTCGGGATCATCGCGCCGAGTTCGCTGGCTCCGGACATCCTGGTCGACATTTCACGGGTGCTGGTCATCCTGATCCTGCCGGTCGGCTTCTTCGCGGTTGGTGCAGTGCTGGCCGAGGAGGAAAGGATCGGGGCGATCCGGCTGCCGCCGCGGATGCACCGCCAGATCGGCGGCATCATCGCGATCCGCCTGATGCTCTCGCCGGCCCTGCTTTTCGTCCTCTCGATGCCGTTCAGCGGGATCCCGCATTCCTACTACCTGATGGCGGCGATGCCCACCGGGCTGAACGCGATGATCGTCGGCCACACCTACGGCCTCGACCTGAAGACCACGGCCGAAGCCGTCGTCTACACCACCGCGATCGTGGTGGCCGGGGCACTCGGCTGGGCCCTGCTGCTCTGACCGGCAACGCAACTAGGCAGACGACCCGGGGTTCAAGCTGAGACCATGGGTGCATGCTCCATCACGCCGCTTTGGAAATCAGTCCGGATCACGTCGAGGGCGACAGCCGGTTCTGGACTCTCGCCGGCTTCGAGGAAGTCGAAGTCCCCGAGGCGCTCGGTGACGGTTTCAGGTGGTTCGAGAAGGGCGGCACCCAGATCCACCTCATGCAGGTCGACG